>DATKHJ010000317.1:0-6582 GCA_035510335.1 Flavisolibacter sp.
GAAATCCTACAGATTTTAGGCACTTCTCTATTGGACAAAACACCACTAAATCAACTACTTCGAAAGAAAAACAATCAAGATGTCAAAGAACTTTTATCTAACCAATTGAAAATCTTTTAGTTTAAACGAGACGCTACTGATGTTAAGTCTATCATTAATCTATTCCTGTGATTCGCAGGAGAAGAAAACAGTAAAGACATACGATATTCTGACCTATAGACATCACAAGACCTATGGCGATTCTGCGCCTTTACAAAGAGATACATCACTCTACCCTTCTCCTGCTGATTCAGCGCATTACAAGATGGCAGCCGAAAGGTTTTTGCATTTCGCCATTCGGTATGATTCTTTTTGGAAAGGCAACATAGAGCCTATCTCATTTCAAGTCCTAGATGAAAATTTTGTCGATGTAAGAATCAAACTCGATAAAGAATTGATTGAAAGAACGGAAGGCAGAATGAATGAAAATATATTGATTGGCAGGAAAGAAGCCCTTGAAAGATATAATAATTTAGGGAAGCAAGAACCTTCTAAAGGGGGTTTATCTTGGACTATCGATAGCTTAAGGAAGCAATAAAGTAACAGAAAAGGCCTCGCAGTTGCGAGGCCTTTTTCGTGCAAGATTCTTATCCTAATAATTCAATTGGCGGTTTGTTATTGGAAGGCTTGTCATCACTTCCACCCGGCTTTGTTTCCTTACCCAAATACTCCGGTAAGTTCATGCCCGCCATGTCAAAAATATCTTTCAGCGGCGGCACGGCTTTGTAAAGGCCCGAAACAAAATTGGCCGTGGAGTTTTTGCCTTCCGCATTGGCATTGCCGTTTTCCCAAACAGTGATCTTATCAATCTTGATGTTCTTGATGGCTTCTGTTTGCATCTTCACTAGTTCCGGTAGTTTATCGGAGATTAACAACAACACCGCGTCTTTCGGATTGTTGCCGGCCGCTTTTACAATGCGGTCCAAACCTTCGGCCTGCTTGGTGAGGATTTCGTACATACCTCTCGCCTCGGCTTCCAACTTCGCATAAATGGCATCGGCTTCACCTTTGGCTCTTTCGCGAATGCGTTCCGCTTCGGCCTGCGCTTCAATAATGGCTTTTTGTTTTTCTACTTCTGCCGATACAACAATGTTGGCGTTCTGCGAAGCCCTCTCCTTTTCTGCACGGGCTTCTTCGGCGCGGCGTTCAGCCGTGTAGGCTTCTTCCAATGCTTTTGCCGATTGTACTTTTTCAGCAGCAATGGCTTTCCGCAATGCTTCCGCTTCTCTTTCTCTTCTTTCCGCTTCCGAATTGGCAATCTGAATTTTGGATTGGTTTTCTCCCTGCACCGCAATGGCGTTGGCTTCAGCAGTTTTAATACGGGTGTCTCTTTCCGCTTCCACCTTACCAATTTGTTCGTCACGTTTGGCCGAAGCAATGATGACTTCTCTATCCTTTACCGCCATAGCAATCTGCGAGTCGCGGTCACGCTGGGTTTCGGCAATCTTTACATCGCGGTCTTTTTGTGTTGCCTGTATACTTGTGTCTTTTTCTCTTTCAGCTTCAGCTTTACCCACTTCACCAATCTTATCTTGTTCGGCTACGCTTTTCTTTGCTTCGTTGATGGCCTTGGCAGCAGCTTCTTTACCCAATGCTTCAATGTAGCCGCTTTCGTCTTTAATATCGGTGATGTTTACGTTGATCAGTTTTAAACCAATCTTCTTCAATTCTGCTTCTACATTGGAAGCCACGTTGGTTAAAAACTTGTCGCGGTTGTTGTTGATCTCTTCAATGTCCATCATAGCAACCACCAAACGCATCTGGCCAAGAATAATATCGTTTGCCAGCGAATGAATGTCCTGCGCCTGCAAGCCTAACAAACGTTCGGCGGCATTCTCCATTACACCGGGTTCGGTAGAAATACCAACCGTGAATTTGGAAGGCACATCAACACGAATGTTTTGCTTGGAAAGTGCTTTGGTAAGATTGACTTCAATGGACATTGGCGTAAGATCCATGAACGCATAATCCTGTATCACCGGCCATACAAAAGCGGCACCACCGTGAATACATTTTGCACTGAGATTTCCTTCTGTTCCCTTGCCTACTTTACCGTAGACAACAAGAATTTTATCGGACGGACAACGTTTGTACCGGCTGAATATTGACAGCACGAGCACAAAAACAAAGACAACAGCAACTGCTACTACGAGCAACAAATAACCTGACATGTTTTGGTATTTAAAAATTAAGCAATAAGATTAGAGGTAACGAGAAGGATACGTTCGTTTAGTGTGTTAACCACTTTGATTGGTTTACCGGTAGCAATATCAGCCGCATCATCGGTCATGGCATCGAGTTCCATTAATCTTCCCTGCACCTGTATCTGCACCTTGCCCATGCCGCCGCGTTGCGCCGGAATACGCAGGTAGGTTTCGCCAACCTGGCTGATAGCGTTTTTCATTTGCAGCGTACCACTTTGCCGAAGCTTGCTGGCCCGTTGCATGATGAAGTAAAGCATGTACACAGTGAGCACACCGGCCGCCACTGCAATAACAACGACCCACGCATTGGAGACGCCGCTTTTGTAAGCCGCAAGGCCCGTCCAGCCAAACATAGTAAAGAAGGCGATCATGTTGCGCAGCGTAAAAAAGCTGCTGGCATCACCGTGGCCATCATCGCCAAAGGAGTCAATGTCGCCATCGCCGCCGCCAATAAAAAAGGAAACGATGGTTTGAATAAGAAACAAAAGAGAGAAAAGTAAGGCAATGCACCAGAGGATTAGTTCAAATCCTTTTAACTGTGCAAACCATTTGAATAACTCAACAAGCATGTTTTAAATTGGGTTTTGGTCTTCTCGAAGATAATAGATTTGAAACAGGCGCAGAGGGTTGCATGAAAGCAGAAATAGCGTGCAACAATTTCTCCTTTGCACGAAGGAAGCAAGGTTGAAAAACTTCGTATCTTCTTTCAAAAATTGCTATGCCTGAAAGCCGAAACCGTCCCGGACACCCGCATCAGAAAAAGGCCGACATCCCTTCAAGCCAACGTGTAAAAGGAAGAGTGATCTGGGCTATTTTGTTTGCCATTTTTGGTTTGCTGATTGCTGTTTTTTCCACCGGGAAAAATTATGTTGTGTGGGTGATTGTTACCGCCGTAGCGGCGCTTATTGGTTATGTGGTTGGTAAGAATATGGAAAAGGATGCATCGCATAAAGCGTGAGTGGTGAGTAGTGAATCCTGAATGAAACTTTCTTCTGCATGCCGACTATCGAACGATAGGTAGTAACCAGATGTTTCTTCAATTGCCGATTCTCGTTTGACGATTGACGATTGACGATTCACTACTCACCACTCACCACCTCACTGCACATTCCACCGGTTGCGAATAATAAATGTTGTGAGCATAATACGCATAAGCTCAATGGCAACACCCAGGTAAAGCGCCGTTAGTCCAACAATCTCGCTTTCAGTTTCATTCAGCTCACCATCGCCGGTCATTAGTTCGCAAACCATGGCAAACAGCGTTTCGCGAAAGCCTTCGCTGATCAGCGGCGCACTGTGCTCAATCACCGTGCGGGAGCCGTAAGCCTTCAACAAAACAATTGCCTTCTCAGCCATCGGCTGCAGCTCCGTTTGCCCAAACTTTTGGTTGAGCAACAACATGCGTGACAGGTGTTCGAGATGGTGGTTGTACACCGGCTTTCCGCTGTGCCGGAGGCAGCCAAACAAAATAGCAACAGCGGCTTCCTGTTCGTTTTCGATGATGGGCAACTGGCCGATGTATTCGTTCATACACGGAAATTAAAGTAAAAGAAGAACTGCGGAAAGGCTTGCCTTTTTTCTCCGCATCTTTGCGGCATGAGCATCCGAATTTTCATTACCGGCGGCACCTTCGACAAGGAGTACAACGAACTGACAGGACAGCTTTATTTCAATGATTCGCACCTTCCGGAAATGCTTGACCTGGGGCGCAACCTGGTGCCGGTAGAAGTACGGACGCTGATGATGGTGGACAGCCTTGAAATGACGGACGACGACCGCGACCTTATTGCCGAGCATTGCAAAAAAAGCAAGGAGTCAAAAATTATTATTACCCATGGCACCGATACCATGGCCGAAACCGCCCGGCTGCTGGCACAAAAAATAACCGACAAAACCATTGTGATTACCGGGGCCATGATCCCCTACAAATTCGGCTCTTCCGATGGGCTTTTTAACCTCGGCAGCGCCATGGCTTTTGTACAAACACTGGCGCCGGGTGTTTACGTGGCCATGAATGGACGTTACTTCAACGCCAACAATGTGCGCAAGAACAAAGAAACCGGCGTGTTTGAAGAACTGGAATACGGTGGTCAGAAGTAAGTGGTGAGTAGTGAATAACCCATTAGAGCCACTTCTTTCTTTTTCTTTCCTTTCTCTTTACTTGAATTATGCATATCAATTTTGAATTTAAAGCGGCGCATACAGACATTGCTGCCGCGGAAGAAAAGTTATTGCAACAGTCTCCCCTGTTTAAGGGTGAAGACCACCAGGTTGACACGTACTTTAACGTACCAAACGGGAGGCTGAAACTGCGGGAAGGCACCATTGAACAGGCGCTGATTTTTTACGAACGCAGCAACACTGCTGCGGCCAAACAATCGAATGTTATTCTGTACCAGCACCAGCCCGATGCTTCGCTGAAAGCGATACTAACCCAATCGCTTGGCGTGAAAACCGTAGTGGATAAAAAGCGGAAGATCTATTTCATTGACAACGTAAAATTTCACTTCGACCGTGTGGAAGGCCTGGGCACTTTTGTAGAAGTAGAAGCCATTGACAAAGACGGCAGCATTGGCATTGAAACCCTGAAAGAGCAATGCACGCATTACCAGCAGCTACTGGGCATCCAGGATGCCGATTTTATGGCTGAGTCGTATAGTGATCTGTTGCTGGCAAAAAAATCCTCATTTGCATAAATCGCCACGCTACTTATTCAAATAATAAAAGACTGAATTTCTACGATTTAGGAAGTAGCCGGTTTTGTGGCATATCTTTTTAAGTACATCTTTCAAACGGAAGCCATGAAAAAAGATGAGAAATATTCAGCACCGGAATTATCGGACCTGACCGTAGATAAACTCCTGAGCGATGAAACCATGCAGGTAAACGGTCATTATATGCCGGAAGAAGACGACGAAGATGACGATACAGAAGATGACCTGATTCTTGGCGATGAAGACGAACTGGAAGGCGATGAAGAAGAGTTTGAAGTGGACATTGAAGACGACGATGCCGATATGGACGATGTAGATGATGATGACCTGGTACTGGACGCCGATGATGACCTGGACGAAGACGATGAAGATGACGAGGACGACCTTTAATCAGTAGTCTATAAACAGAAAAGAGCTGCACATTGCGTGTGGCTCTTTTTGTTACGCTAACAGTTGCTGCAACCGTTGCGCATCCCGCACCGCATGCGCATGAATGTCGTTGTTAAAATACACCCAGACAACGTGCCCTTCACTTTCCCAGGCCTTAAACTTTTCGGCGTAAGCTTGCAGCATTTCATCAGTGTAAGCAGAAGCATATAGTTCAGCGGGACCGTGAAGCCGAACATAGATGTTGTTTGCCGTAACAAGTTCCGCATACGGAAAAAAGCCACCGGATTGGGAGATAACAAAACCAATGTCGTATTTCGTCATCAGCGTCAGGCTGTCCTGGTGCAGCCAGCTATCGTGCCGAATCTCCATTACAAACCGGTAAGCGCCGTACTGAAAACGCAACAGCTTGTAGAAATGATCGGCCACCTCGTAATTGAAATGCAGCATTTCCGGTAACTGAACCAGCACCGGGCCCAATTTCTCTTTCATGTAGTCAAACACGGAAAAGAAACGCTCCAGCGGTTCCTCAGGGTCTTTCAGCTTTTTCATGTGGGTGAGGTAGCGGCTCATCTTTGGGCAGAAAAGAAAACCGTCCGGCACGGTGTCCACCCATTTTTTCATCGTGTCTTCAGAAGGAAGCCGGTAAAAACTCCCGTTAATTTCCGTGGTAGAAAAGATGCCGGCATAATGATTTAGCCATTTGGTTGCCGCCAGTTTGTGCGGATAGAAAACCTCTTTCCAATGCTGGTAGCTCCAGCCTAATGTTCCAACATGAATGTTTGCTGCCACAGGCTTAACAAAATAAATTTCAGGCCATACAACGCAACAGGGCCGGCTTTCGTCAATTAAAACGACCATGAATAAAATGATACAACTTTTCAGGAAACGCTCCGCCGTTGTGGTGAAAGAAGAAAAGCCGATGCCTTCCCTGCTGGCTTGTCTATTGTTTGATTTTATTGGCTATGCCTCGTATGCCGTGCCTTTCTTTGGTGAGTTTTTAGACCTTGCATGGGCGCCCATTTCAGCCATTATTTTCTGGAACATGTTTGGTTTCCGCAAAGGGTTTTTTGGTGGTGTTTTCAGCTTTGTAGAAGAGCTGATGCCCGGACTCGACTTCATCCCTACGTTTACGATCAACTGGGTTCTTCTTTATTTTAAAAGAAACAAAGAAGCCTTGTCCGCAAAGCCTGTTATCAGGTTATAACATCTGCCAATTGTAATTGCTTATTCAACAC
>DATKHJ010000318.1:0-4163 GCA_035510335.1 Flavisolibacter sp.
CGCCAACACAAGCTATTACTCGTGTCGGCAATTCGCTCCCTGTTTTTTCTTTCAGCTGCCAGCGCACTTCTTTCGAAATCACACTTTGAAAGCGGGCCACCATATCGGGGTACGGATGCGGACCCACCACGCTGCCAATAATGTAATGCGTGTCGTGCGGATTGTTGATCCAGTCGCGGATCGCTTCATTCGTGGCATCTTTCAAGGTTTTGCTGCCACTGGTGGCCGGAATCACTTTTGCTCCCAGCATTTTCATGCGGGCCACGTTCGGCGCCTGCCGCTCAATGTCTTTTTCGCCCATGTACACAATGCACTCAATGCCTTTCAGCGCACAAACGGTTGCCGTTGCTACGCCGTGCTGCCCCGCTCCTGTTTCGGCAATAATGCGTTTTTTTCCTAACCGCAACGCCAGCAAAATCTGTCCCACCGTGTTGTTCACTTTGTGTGCACCAGTGTGACAAAGATCTTCCCGCTTCAAAAAAATATTGGCGCCATATTGTTTGCTCAACCGCTCCGCAAAATACAGCGGCGTGGGACGGCCAATATAGTCCTGCAACAACTGCTGGTATTCTTTCTGAAAACTTTCTTCCGCAATAATTTCCAAGTATTTTGTCCGCAACTCTTCCACGTTGCGATGCAACATTTCCGGTATGTACGCCCCGCCAAAGCGGCCGTAATAGCCCTGCTCATTTGGAAAGGTGAAACTCTTTGTTGCCTCGTATAATATTTTTGTATTCATACACTCTGCACAGTTTGTATTTCAATTTTGTACTTAGCTGAAGTACTACTATTTAACTTTCGTTGCGTCGCACTCTTGTACGTCCGGTAATTCTTCTGAACTGGGATTCGTGAGATGAGTAAGATTATTTGGATGTAAGTTGGTTATCCCATCAATCCCGAGCATCCTAAACATCCCCGTTCAATTCCTGAATAAAACGCTTCACCTTTCCCAAATCCTTAATCCCCGGTTCAATTTCAAAACGGCTGTTAATGTCCACTGCAATCATGTCCTTCGCCACGCTGTCTTTCATAAACTCCTTTACTGTTGGTGCGTCATTGGGCTCAATGCCACCGCTTAAAAAAAACGGCTTTTGTACATCCAATCCTTTCAGTCGGTTCCAGTTAAACTTACGTCCCGTTCCACCGTATAAAGTTTTGTCTTCCCGCTCTTCTTTCGATGCCGGTACGCCGGTGTCAAACAAATACATATCGGCATCAGCATAATAATCTTTAATCGTCCACATCACGTGGTCGTTTTCCGAAAAACGGAAGGCTTTCACCACGTCAATATGCGCCACAATCTTCTGGCATTCGTACGGCGTTTCGCGGCCGTGTAATTGCACCATGTCCAGTCCAAACTCCTCAATGCTCCGCATGACCTGTTCATACGTTGCATCTACAAACACTCCCACTTTGTACAGTTTGATTTTGGCTTTTTTAACGTCGGCGCCGGTTAGTCCGCGTTTAAAAACATGCCGCGGACTGGGTGGATAAAAAATAAAGCCGGCATAATCAACGCCCAGTTCGGGCAGTTCATAGAGTTGATCAAGTGTAGTAATTCCGCAAACTTTTACTTTCATGCGATTGCTTTTTGGGTTCTGGAAAAACAAGACAATCGCAGCGGTTGGGAAAGAAAGCTTTTACCGCTTTTCCTTCTCAAACTGCTTAAAGATAATATCGTTTGCTCACACCTCATCTTCTGTTTATAATTGATACGTAAAGTCTTTGAACGTCATCATCGGGCTTGGTTCTTTCATAAAATATTCGCCAATCAAAAAACCTTTAAAACCAAAGCTTTTCAGGTAATGAATGTTGGCAACATCGTTAATGCCGCTTTCGGCCACTTTTACAAAACGGTCATCAATCTTCTGCGCCAGCCGCACGGAATGCTCCAGGTCTACTTTAAAATCTTTCAGATTTCGATTGTTGACACCAACCAGATCCACTGTATCGCAAATGTGCTCCAGTTCTGTTTCGTCGTGCAGTTCAAGCAATACTTCCAGTCCAAGGCCTTTGGCCGTTGCAGATAAAGCTTTTACTTCCTGCGGTGTCAGGCACGCAGCAATCAACAAAATAACATCTGCACCAAAAGCTTTTGCTTCGATGAGCTGGTATTCATCGATGGTAAAATCTTTGCGCAGCAGCGGAATGCTGTTATCCCTTGCTGCAACAAGATCGTCCAGCGAGCCGCCAAAAAAGTCCAAATCGGTAAGCACCGAAATCCCGGAAGCGCCATAGCCAAAATAAGCCCTTGTTACTGCTTCTACGCTATCACGATCATTGATAACCCCTTTCGACGGCGATTTACGTTTGTATTCCGCAATAATGCCGGTTTTACGTTCATCCAGCAAGGAAGCTTTCAACGATAAACACTGGCGGGAAAAGAAACGTTCACCTTCCAAATCCTGTGTGGAGCGTTCGCTCTTTCGCTGTGCAACCTCACCTTTTTTATGCGCAATTATTTTTTCCAGTATGTTCATTTAAACACGAATTAAAAGCACGAATTACACGAATTAATAATCGCAATTATTACTGTAGGGAAATTAGTTTTTCAAATGATCGATAGGCGGATCCGCTTTCCAGGCTTTCCACTGCTGAATTGTAGGCTTCATCGTAACTCTTGTAATCACCCATGCAGTTCAAGGCCATAGCTGCATTAGCTAGTACAACTGCATTCTGTGCCCAACTGCCTTCGCCTTTCAAAATGCGCAGAAATATTTTTGCTGCTTCTTCCACCGTTATTCCGCCGTTGATGTCAATGGGAGAAACAACCCGCTTTCCAATTTGTTCTGCCGACAGAACCTTTTCGCCTTTGGCCGTGATCACTTTTGTATCGCTGGTCAGTGAAATTTCATCGTAACCATCGAGGCTGTGAATGATGGTGAACGGATTGCCGGTTTGCTGCAACAGGTAATTGTAAATTCTTGCCATTTCCAGATTGTACACCCCCACCAGTTGATAAGACGGCTTAGCCGGATTCACCATCGGCCCAAGCATGTTGAAGAAGGTTCGGAAACCGATGTTCTTGCGGATGTTACCCACCGCTTTTAGCGCCGGGTGAAACAGTGGTGCATGAAGGAAGGTGAAGCTTGCTTCGTCCAGTTCTTTCTGCAACGCATCGGTGCTATTCTTGAATTTGTAACCCAGCGTTTCCATTACATTAGAAGCACCACTTACAGATGTTGCACCGTAGTTACCATGCTTCGTTACTTTTTTGCCCGTGCCCGCAACAATAAAACAGGCAAGGGTAGAAATGTTGAAGGTGTTCTTTCCGTCGCCACCTGTACCCACAATATCAATTGCTTCGTAGCCTTCCAAATTCACCGGCACGGCCAGTTCCAGCAAGCCATCGCGAAAGCCTTGCAATTCATCGATGGTGATGCTGCGCATAAGATAGACGGTAATGAAGGCCGTCAGTTCTACATCGTTGTAGGTTCCTTTGGCAATGTTGAGCATAATCTCTTTTGCCTGCTGTTGCGATAAGGTTTTGTGCTCAAATAATTGCTGTAATATTTTTTTCACTTCAAATGATTTTACACGAATCAACAAATCAACTTTTCAACCATTCAACTAACTATTCAACCAATTCCGCATCATCGTTTCCCCATCCGGCGTTAATACACTTTCCGGATGAAACTGCACGCCTTGCACATCGTAGGTTTTATGTCGCAAGGCCATGATGTAGCCATTTTCATCTACTGCTGTTATTTCCAATTCTTCCGGGAAACCTTTTTCATCAACCACCCAACTGTGGTAGCGGCCAATGCTGATTTCTTCGGGCAAACCATTGAAGATTTGTTGCCCGGTTGGCAACACCTTGCAACTGGTACTGATGCCATGATACACGGTAGAAAGATTGACTAAGTTGCCGCCAAATGCTTCACCAATGGCCTGGTGGCCAAGACAAACACCAAGAATAGGTTTCTTTCCCGCATATTCTCTGATCAGCGGCAGCAACAGACCTGCTTCTTTTGGCACACCAGGACCGGGAGATAAAATAATGCGGTCGTATTCGCCTACTTTCTCCAGCGGAATTTCATCGTTGCGGTACACATCAACCTCCACTTCCGGTGCCACCTTTTTCACCAGGTGCACCAGGTTGTAGGTGAATGAATCGTAATTATCAAACACTAAGATTTTCATGTTCAGTTTCTCCAATAATC
>DATKHJ010000319.1:0-12139 GCA_035510335.1 Flavisolibacter sp.
CAGCACGGCTGTTCATTCGCAGTGCGCTGGACGGACGGTGGAAAGATGCCAAACGACTGGTGGTGCAGGACTCGCTAAACATCCAGGACATTGAAACAGCACAACGCATGGCCGACCGCTGGGATGTAAACACGCAACGCGGGTACCGCGAAGCGCAGATTCGCATTCACGATACACGCAAGCAAGGCGATTCGGTGAGCATCATCACCTATTCCAACACGTTTAAAAACCAACGCGATTCTATAAAAGTGATCAGCATTGGCGGACAGTGGCTGGTTGACCTTAAATATTCTTTTCACCGTAACAATGCCGCGCAGCAATGATGAATGTACTGGCCGTAGCGGCGGGAGGTGCGCTGGGTAGCGTGTTGCGTTTTGCCATTCAAAAATGGCTGAACCTTTCTTTCCCGTTCGGTACGCTGGCCGTAAACATCATTGGCTGTTTTTTTGCCGGGTGGTTAATGGCAAAAGCGGCAAACGGGTTAACCGAAACCAGGGCCCTTTTTTTAATGACAGGCTTCTGCGGAGGCTTTACCACGTTCTCGGCTTTTAGCGTTGAGAACATTCAATTGCTCCTGGAAGGGCGATGGGCTCTTCCGGCATTCTACATTGCAGTAAGCGTTGCCGGCGGACTGCTGGCAGCGTACACCGGTTATAAATTTTTCAGATTATGAGAGTAACGAACGTTTTACACCCCTGGCACGGGGTTTCGCACGGCGAAAATGCGCCACAACAAGTAAAAGCTTTAATTGAAATTTCGCAGGGCTCAAGAACCAAATACGAAATTGACAAAGAAACAGGTCTGCTGAAACTGGACCGTGTTATCTACTCGTCGTTTCACTACCCGGTGAATTATGGTTTTATTCCGCAAACGCTGGGTTGGGATCATGATCCGCTTGACATCCTGGTGCTTTGCTCGCAAAGCATTCAGCCGCTTTGCCTGGTAGATGCCACCGTGATTGGCAACATGCAAATGGTAGACAGCGGCGAGTACGACGATAAGATTATTGCCGTGGCTACCAACGACCCCTCTGTTAACCACATCACCAGCATGGAAGAACTGCCCAAGCATTTCATCAGCGAATTGCGCAATTATTTTGAGCAATACAAGGTGCTGGAAAGTAAAGAAGTGCGGATTGATAAGTTCCAGGACAAGGACGATGCTTACCGCATTATCAACGAAGCCATCGGGCACTACAAAACGACGTTTGCCTAACAAATGCAACAAAAGGAAAGCTATATGACTGCACAACTGATGACCATCATCGTGATTATTGGATTATGCGCCGGCATCCTTAGCGGATTGGTTGGCGTTGGCGGTGGTATCATCCTGGTGCCGGCATTGGTTTACTTCCTACATTATAATCAGCACCAGGCGCAGGGAACTTCGCTTGGTGTTTTAACTTTCCCGGTGGTGATTATTGCCTTCTTAAAATATTACAACGATATGAAGGCAACCAACACGCCGATTGATTTTAAAGTAATTGCTTTGCTGGGCGTTGGCTTTATTGTTGGCGGTTTTTTTGGCAGCACCCTGGCGCTGAAGATTGACAAAGAATTGCTGAAAAAGATCTTCGCTGTTATTCTTTTTTATACAGCCTTTAAAATGCTGAACTGGGATACCGCCATCATCCGCTTTTTTAAAAATATCTTCTGATGGAATGCAGGTGGTGAGAACGCTTGCCCGTTGTTACGTTATTAATTCCTTCCGCGTCTATTGCATCAATTCTTACACGGCCCGATGCGTGAACAATCTTTTTATCGCTCAGCACAATTCCCACATGCGTAATGCGGCCTTTCTCGTTTTGAAAGAATGCGAGGTCACCAAGTTTTGTTTCTTCAACTGATGCTACGGCCGTGCCCTGCTCCGCCTGTAAATAAGCATCCCGCAAAAGCTTTACGCCAAACAGCTTAAACACCTGTTGCGCAAAGCCGCTGCAATCAATGCCAAATACTGATTTGCCTCCCCAGAGGTAAGGCGTATTGAGAAAAGGCTGGTAGGCAGCAGTTAAAGCCGTCTCATTGAACGTCATGTGCTGGCTGTGCCAGATTTGCTGCGGCTGCACCAGGTAACTAATCTGCTTGTTGGCAACGTTGGCAGAAAGACTTTGCGGGTTAAAAACAGGTGCGCCGTATGGTACCTGCACGCTGGTGTTATTAACGGTAACCAGGCTGGAAAAACCATTGGTGTACGAAGTGGTTTCAAGCACTGTTTCTACCCTTTCCAGTTGATTGGCCTGCACCCAACCTTCGTAGCCATCGTACAAACAGGTAACGTGTACAAAGTCTTCTTTTTCTTCGCCAAGAGTTACGTATTCGCCAAACAAAAGCTGGCTTACCATCTCGCTCCGGTGGCTTGGTTCTTTCCGCATTGGCACCACGGCTAACAAACAAATTGCCTTCAACATAATTTCTGTTGCGTTTTGTTATGCAAATTTGCAGGGATTGCATCATATACGTGAATGGTCAATCGAAAATGAAAGTTTTTTGTTCGCAGCCAACTTGATAATAGGCGGTTGAAAAGAAGCCTTCTGATTGACGATTCACCATTCACGATTGACCACTCACGTTTCATGCATGAAAGCAGACCGCTACAACCATATCAGCGACCAGGAATTGTTGGAGCACTATTATGCCGATGGCAACCAGGAATGGATTGGTATTCTTCTGCAGCGCTATACGCTTTTGCTGTTGGGTGTATGCATGAAATATTTGAAAGATGAAACTGAAGCAAGGGATTGCGTGCAGCAGATTTTTTTAAAAGTGCTGACGGAAGCGCCGAAGTACAAGATCGATTATTTTAAATCGTGGCTGTACATGGTGGCCAAAAACCATTGCCTGATGCGGCTGCGGGACAAAGGTGCAAGGGCCGTGAAAGAACTGACTAACCAGGACATAGCCGTTCAGGATAACAGCAAACAGGAATTGCTGCAGAACGAACAAACCTATGAATTGTTAGAAGAAGCCATTGCAGAACTGAACGAGGAGCAACGGAAATGTGTGGATCTTTTTTACCTGCAAAAGAAAAGTTACCAGCAGATTGCAGAGCAAACCGGCTACAGCCTGATGCAGGTAAAAAGTTATATCCAGAATGGAAAACGTAATTTGAAAATAATTTTGGAACGAAAGCTGAAAAACAGTCAGCCCCGGCGATGAAGGAAAACCTGAAAGACATATTATCCCATTTACATTCTGAGGTAGACCAGGAAACACTGCTGAAATACCTTGAAGGAAAACTGTCGGCTGAAGAACAGCACGAGGTGGAAAAAAACACCCTCGATGATGCCTTTGAAGCCGATGCGCTGGACGGCCTGCAGGATTTTTCCAACAAAACAAAAATTGCAGCGCTGGTTGAACAATTGAACCAGGACCTGAACAAAAAAACAAAAAAGAAAAGAGAGCTTCCGCACCAGCGCAAGGTCAGCATCGAATCATGGCTGCTTATTTCAATTGTACTAATCCTGCTTATTGCTATTATTGGCTTTGTGATTATCCGGAAAATGAAAGGCGCCTGATAACTTCTCTCCATAAAAAAAAGTTGGCTCCACCAAGGAGCCAACTTTTTTTAAAATTTCTGTCAACCCAATTATTGGTACTGAATGTAGATTGGTTTTGGCCGCAGGTTTAAGATCTCTTCTCTCGTCATCAGCTCTTTTTGATTGCTATACTCCGTATCATTTACATAAAACAGCTTAAACCCGGTGAATTGTACCGGCTCTGCCTGAATCCATGAACGATAAGTTCCCTTCTTTAATTCGGTAGGTCCCCAACCATCCATGTCCATAATGATTTGTAATTCCGGATGAAGCTTAATCTGATTGGTATTGGTCACCATTCCTTTTGTGAAACGATGGACCATAAACATCTTCGGAGGAAGATTATTCTTTTTTACCAGGCCTGCCAGATAATCGCTAACCCAATTAATATCTTTTGCATCCAATGTGCCTACAACGCTTCCGGGTTTCTTACCGCCTTTCCCGTTCATGGCAAATTCGGGGTCAATTCCAAAGTGCACATTGGGCATAGACAAATATTTCTCCAACAATGGAACTTCAGTTTGCACATCACTTAAACCAACCTGCACATCTATAAATACCTGCGCATTGATTTCTTTAGCCCAGTTCAGTACAGTGTCAATATGTTTATGGGGTAACCGCAAGCGCCATTTGCCATCTTTTAAGGGAGAACCTTGCGCCGTTACAGCAATGTAGTGCAGGGCAGGAATTGATTTAATGGTGCTATCTGCTTCGTTCCATTTCCTCACTTCTTCCAGCAACTTCGGAATCATTTCATTCTTTGGCCATTTACCTAATGCACCCATCCGGTTATTAACGATGTTACCATAGTAAGCAACCACCCTGTTAAAAGGAAGGATGGCGCCGGGCAAAGGCAGCGGACCTTTCACCGGCCAGCGTCCGGTTGTATCGCCATTGGCCAGGTGGTTCATTAAATGATTATATCTCGCTGTGTCAAGCTGCGAGCCCTTGGTAGTTTCGGCAGCGCCTGTCTGCGATTTTGCCTGGGCAGAATCGGCCGCTGTTGCAGTTTCGGAAGACTTGTTGTTGCAGCTAACAAAAAAGAAAAGGAGCAGTGCCAGACCAGCACTGGAGAACTTCGTCATGGACATTGAATTTTTATGATACCCGCGAATGTAATAGGAAAATGTATAGAATAAAATCTTTTTCTGCAGGAAGCGAAAAACCGGTGGCAGGCTTGTGGCACAACATTTTTTCTTTTCTGGCAAAACAGACACATGGAAAATACAACCGATCCTAAAAGAAATGTTCCGGCGGAAAAAGGCCGGCAAAATGACCCGCACATGCGGGATGAAGATGCAACACAGCCAGGCATGAACACCATTAGCAGTGCGCCCAACGACGAGGCAAACGAACATCTCACCCGTACCACATCGGATAACTTCCGGGAAGATGCCCCCGGAGATGAAAAAGCCGATAAGCGCTATGATGAATGAGAGGCGTAAGTAGTGAATGGTCAATCGTGAATGGAAGAATTCATTTCAAGTGGCTTATCCAACAACGGGCAAGCAAAAATGAACCTTAATACACGATTGACCATTTACAATTGACGTTATTGTTCGCTGCTTCTTTCGTCGGTGTTGCGCTGGCGTCTCTGCCCGGAACTCTGTCCGCCTTTGCGACCAATTTCACTCATGTGTTCACGGTTCTGGCTCACAATCTGGCCACCTTTTCTACCCGCTTCTCTTGCCTCGTCGCGGCTCCACTCGTGGGCTACACCCTGGCGGTGAGCTGCACGGCCCCCTTCACTGGCAATTCGTTTTTGCTTTTCAGGGTCCATGGCCGCAAAACCGCGGTTGGCTGTGCCCTTACGTTCTGAACTTTGGCTGCGCTCAGTTTCAGACGAATCATTGCTCGTTCTTTCCATTTCCGGCATGCGGGGGTTGCCGGATAGTTCCTGGTTACTTTGGGTAAAGTCCCTTTGTTGTTCGGATTGACCTCTTTCTGCCATAACACTCAGTAATTTAACGGTTAACAAAATGCAGTACGCCTTTGGTTGCAACAAAATAATGCCGTGCCTCTTTCAGGGAAAATAGCTGAGCTGGTGGGTATTTTTTGCTATAGATGGCAACAATTTGGGCAAGAAGTGTGCAAGCGGCCCCGGCCGCAAACGCTTACCCAGTAAGGAGGGGAAAGATTACCGGATGATTTTGAAACCGGCAAAGGTTTGTGTGTCGATTGAAGTTGTTCGTACATGTGACACCACCGCTTTTTCAGGACCTTTTTTGCACCATTCAATAAACTCATTCACGGCTTTTTCGCTGCCGGTTACTACTGCTTCCACATGCCCGGCAGCTGTATTCTTTACCCAGCCCCGCAAGTCAAGCGACTGCGCTACATCTTTTGCCGTGGCCCGGTAATAAACGCCTTGCACTTTTCCTTCAATCAGTAAATGAACGGTTGCCATAATGGTGTAAAGCGCAAATGTAGCAGCGGGAAAAGTGTTTTTCGCTTTCACCAATTGCTTTGGCATAAGATTTCTGCTTTCTCCCAAAAAGCATCATGAAACCACAGCAGCAGGATACGGAAGCAAAAAAGCAAAGTGCTGTATTTGTTCAAACACCGGAAGGCGAAACGGTCAACATTAAAACCGATCATTCGCTGCCGGAAGCACGGACGGAAGAAGAAGCCGACCAGACAGCCGACAACACACCCACAAAGGCAAGTGGCGAAGTAACCAGCGGAGAAGATTCCTAAAAGCGCATTGTTTGAACGTTGGACTTAAGCTCGCCGGAGTTTAGCGGTGACGAATAAAATTGATCAATTTAAAAACAGATACCATGAACGAGAATGAAGAAAAAAAGCAGCGGGGAAATAACAACGAAGTAGGCGAAACAAAAATTTACCTCACGCCGGACAGCACCCTGCAAACACCCGAAGAACACGAACACGACAAAAGCGTTGATCCGCGAAAAGACAACACCATCAGCGTATCGAACGATGATTTGCGGGAAACAGATATTGATAAGATGAGGGATGATATTGATGGGAAGAGAGGCAGTGAGGATAATGAGTAATCAATAATCAGTAATGAGTGAGACAGCAGTATTCACTATTGACGATTGACCATTCACGATTGTTGTTGTTTTTCCTTTTTTGCAGCCCGCAGCATTTCGGGGAAACCCCACCTTTTTGCAAGCGCATTGACCGCCATGGCAATGCGCTTTGCTTTTGTAGGCGCAGTTTTGGCGGTTTCCATCCATTTGGAAAAATAATTTTGATGGCCCTTTGTCAAGCTTTGAAAATGTTTCAGCGCTAGCGGTTCATCCTGCAGGCATTCCATAAAATCTGCATCCACCTGTATGGGTTCTTTATCTACTTCCAGCCACGCTTCCACTTCCGCCCCTTTTTGTTTTCTTATGCTTTTGCGAATGCCTGCATTCAACGGCAGAATAAAACTGCCATCACCCATCGGCATCAGCGCCAGCTTCTCTACTTCGAAAGCATCCAGCTTTCCTTTTACCCGGTAGCTTGTCCGCACACCCGGGTTCATTTTTTCGGAAAGTTTTGCGGGAATGGGAATGTAGCTCCAGCCGGTTTTTTCTCCCTGCTTAGCAAATTGCTGAATAGTGGTTTTAAAATGAATCATGTTGCAGCTTTAGTGGCCGGATAAATTTCGTTCATCTCTTGCAGAAAAGCAAAGTGGCTACCCCAATGCCACATCCAAGATCATCATCACCAAAAAGCCGCCAATAAACCCCAGCACGGAGCGGTCTGTGTACTTGTCACGCTGCGTTTCAGGAATTACTTCTTCTACTACCACGTAAATCATGGCGCCGGCAGCAAAGGCCAGCGCAAACGGAAGAATGGGCTGCATGTAAATCACGGCCACGGCGCCAACCACGCCAGCCACCGGTTCTACGATGGCTGATAGTTGTCCAAACCAAAAACTTTTCAGCCGGCTAACACCATGACGGCGCAAGGGCATGGCAACCGCAATTCCTTCCGGGAAGTTCTGAATGCCTATACCAATGGCCAGCGCAATGGCACCGGCTATGGACGCTTCCTGCATGCCCTCCGCGGCCGCGCCAAACAAAACGCCTACCGCCAATCCTTCGGGAATGTTGTGCAGCGTAATGGCAAGAACCAAAAGCGTTGTGCGGTGCAGCTTGTCTTTTTTAGTGCCTTCTTTTTCTTCAATGCCAAAGTTGATGTGCAGGTGCGGCGTTACTTTGTCAAGAAGGTACAGGAACATGGCGCCGAGAAAAAAGCCAACGGCCGCAGGCATCCATTTCATGCTTGGGTATAAACGTTCCGACATCTCAATGGCAGGGTTCAGCAACGACCAGAAACTAGCCGCCACCATCACACCACCGGTAAAACCCAGCATGGGATCGAGAACACCGCGGTTAAGCGTTTTGAAAAAGAAAACAAACGAAGCACCGGCGGCCGTTACCAGCCAGGTGAACGTGGTGGCAATCAGTGCTGCATAAACAGGTCCTATCTCCCGAAAAAATTCTTCAAGTTGCATATCAGTTTATTTTTACTAAGAGGCTTTTTGCCAGTTCGTGGGTAATGGTAACAATCTTGTTTTTTCGTTTTACGTCAAGCGAACGGTCGAAGGAGTGAAGCTTTTTTACTTCGAGCAACGTACCAATCTGCAGTTGCTTGTCTTTTAAATGCTCCAAAATTTCATCACTCTGGTTGGTAACCTGCAGAATGGTTGCCGACAGGTTCAGGCCTAACTCCGTTAACGGTATGGCGCCGCTTTGCGTCATGCGTCCCTTGCTGTCGGGGATGGGATCGCCATGCGGATCAGTTTGCGGGTAACCGAGGTATTCATCCAGTTTATCAATCAGCTTTTTGCTGCTCACATGCTCCAGTTCTTCGGCAATGGAGTGCACTTCCTTCCAGTCAAACTGCAGGCGATTGGCCAGGAAGTACTCCCACAACCTGTGGCGGCGCACAACTGATAGCGCAATCTTCCGCCCCTCGTTGCTCAGCGAAAAACCATAATAGGGTGTGTAGTGCAACAACCCTTTTGCACTCAGTTTTTTCATCATGTCGGTTACCGAAGCTGCTTTGGTATTCAATTTTTCGGCCACGGCATTGGTGCCTACCGTCCCGCCTCCCTCTTGGAGGTGGTAAATAGCTTTGAGGTAATTTTCTTCGCTCGACGAATAGTTCAAGGCCCTCTAATTTAATTTTTAGGCTAATCTAAATATTTTTCAATCAATCCCATCCTTCCCTGTCTGTGATTTTTTGCGTTATTTAGCTTTAAATAACCAACGATGTACAGACTGGCACTGGCTTTTGTCTTGTTGTCGGGCCTGGCGGCCTGCGGCAACAACGATGAAAAGAAGAAAGAAACGGAAGAGACAACAACGGGAGGACTGGGTGAAAATTTCAAGGATGCTGCACTGCCCTATCAGTTAACCGATACGGCACTTCTTCGCAACAACGATACCACCACTTTGCAAACTACGGCTGCAACCGCTTTTTTCCCCGATAGCATTAAGAACGATTACTTTGGAAAGAATGCAAAGATTAAGTTCTCGCCACTGGCAAAGTTTACTAGCAAAGACGGAACTTATTATGTAGTGAAAGCAACGGCAAACTCAAAAAAAGCAGCAGCGCTGGCACTCTATGATAAAGAGAATAACTTTTTAGCCAGCTACCCGTTTTTGTTACCGGATGACAATTCAAAAACATCGCAGGTAAGTGTGCTCGATAAAAACTTTACCATTACCCGGAACATTGTGGAAAGAGATGCGGGCCAATTGATTGGCGAAGGAAAAGATGTAGTTGCCTACGATGCGTCGGAGAGAATTTTTAGTTTGATTTTGCAGGATCCGCTCAACGAAGAACTGACCGAGATTATCAGCCCGATAGATACCTTTCCCAAAACCCACAAGCTGGCTGGCGATTACCGGATCAACAAAAAAAACCTTGTTTCCATTCGCGATGGCCGCTATCCCAATCAACTATTGGTTTACATCCATACCGAGAATAAAGACGGCGATTGCCAGGGAGAAATGCGTGGCGAATTTATCATGACTTCTACCACCACTGCCGCATATCGCCAGGGCGGCGATCCCTGCGTGCTGAACTTAACGTTCAAAGGCAACACGGTTTCCATCAGCGAACAAACCGGTTGTGGTAATTACCGCGGTCTTGATTGTCCGCTCACCGGAACCTTCACCAAAAAGAAGCCTGCATCGGCGAAAGCAGCCACGGACAAGGCAGGACGGAGATAATAACAGATCAACTGTGTTATTTCTACACATTCATAAATTTGATTACTTTGCTCACCTTAAACTAGTATGTAATGAATTTCTCTTCGTATCAGATACCCTATCCTGTTGACGAACGTTACGCAAAACGTGTGGCCTATTTCTCCATGGAATTTGCCGTTCATCAACCCCTGAAGATTTACAGTGGCGGCCTTGGTTTTTTGTCCGGATCGCACCTGCGCAGTGCTTATGAACTTCGCCAGAACCTTGTGGGCATTGGCATTTTATGGAAGTACGGTTATTACGACCAGGCCCGCAACCAGGACCAATCGTTGCAGGTAACTTGGATGGAAAAAATTTACAGCTTCCTCGAAGACACCGGCATTAAGTTTTCCATCACCATTCACGAGCACCCGGTATGGGTGAAGGTGATGTACTTACCTCCTACCACGTTCAACTCCGCGCCGTTGTTTTTAATGACAACAGACATTCCGGAGAACGATTATATTTCGCAAACCATTACCCACCGTTTGTACGATGCCAACGTTTCTACCAAAGTGGCGCAATTCATTTTGTTAGGTGCTGGTGGCGCTAAATTGTTAGAAGAAATTGGCTTCAACCCAGAGGTGTATCACCTGAACGAAGCACATGGTGTTTCGGCTGCATTTTACCTGTACCAGAAGTACGGCAAAAACCGCGAAGAAGTAAGAAAGCGTCTTGTATTTACGACCCATACACCGGAAGAAGCCGGCAACGAAAAACACGATATTCACCTTTGCGCTAAAATGAGCTATTTCTCTGGTTTGTCGATTGACGAAGTAAGAGAACTCACCGGCATTACCGACGACCAGTTTAATCATTCATTAGCGGCGCTTCGTTTTGCAAGAATCGCTAACGGCGTTTCAAAATTGCACGGTGTTGTATCAAGAGAAATGTGGGGCAAATACGACGACATCTGCCCAATTCTTTCCGTTACCAACGCACAAAACTGGCGCTACTGGAGCGACAAGGCTTTGTACCAGGCAAGAGAAAACGGTGATGATGCAAAGTTTGATGACCGCAAAAAATGGATGAAGAAAAGAGCCTTTGAAATTGTGGCCGACCAAACCGGCAAATG
This sequence comes from Flavisolibacter sp., assembly GCA_035510335.1. Classification (GTDB taxonomy): domain Bacteria; phylum Bacteroidota; class Bacteroidia; order Chitinophagales; family Chitinophagaceae; genus Flavisolibacter. The sequence continues at coordinate 10,826 of DATKHJ010000319.1, forward strand.
GTTCGATCCAAACGTGTTTACCATTGTATGGGCACGCCGCTTTGCCGGTTACAAACGTGCAGGGTTGATTGCAGCCGACAAAGAACGTTTTGAAGCGTTGCTGAACAACAAAAAATACCCGGTACAAATTATATGGGCAGGGAAACCTTACCCGGTTGATTACCCGGCTATTTCCGAGTTTAACCACCTTGTGCACCTGAGCAAGAATTATAAAAATGTAGCGGTGCTCATTGGTTACGAGTTGGCACTTTCCAAACGCCTGAAACAAGCGGCGGATTGCTGGCTGAACAACCCCCGTGTGCCCCGCGAAGCATCGGGCACAAGTGGTATGACGGCGGCTATGAACGGCGCCGTAAACTTCAGCACAAACGATGGTTGGATTCCGGAGTTTATTCACCATGGCAACAACGGTTTTGTGGTGCCGCCAATTGATTACAGCAAAGTAAATGTGCAGGAGCAGGACCAATACGATCTTGACCAATTGTATAAAGTGCTGAACTCTGAAATTCTGCCGCTCTACTACGAAGACCAGCCAACCTGGAGACAGATTGTGAAGAATGGTATGCGTGATGTGCAGATTACTTTCAACAGCAACCGCATGGCAGAAGAGTACTACGATCTGCTGTACAACCGTCCATACACGCCATCTGCAGCGAAGGTTGTTTTGACGAAGGATATGGCGAGTTAAAACCCTTTGCCTCCCGAAAGGAAGGACTTAGGAATTAGAAAGTTTATTGATGATAGACAGCCCAAAAGGCTGTCTATTTTTTTTATGGGCTAGAAGCCAGTGCATCGACTGGGCTTCTCTTGCGTCGCACTCTTGTACGCTTTGCTCGTTACTGAGCTGAATACTTGCTTTTTCGATTATTGTTTATATACAGTTTTGCGTAAACCCACCCCAATTGTTCACAGCAAAACCATTCATTCATTTCTCCCCTCCAGGGAGGGGATGTGTTTGAAAGGCAACGTTGCGAAGACTGAAATAAAATAACCACCCCCTCCCTGGAGGGGTGGCCTAACGTCAAATTGTAATTAAGGGAAACCGGGGTGGGTTTTACGATGATGGGTCACAAAGGACACTAAGAGCCACAACGAACACAAAGAGTAGTGTCCTTTGTGCAATCCTTTGTGTTCTTTATGACTCAAAAAAGCTCAATAGAATTCCCAACCGTACAAGAGTGCGACGCAAGAGGCGCCCAATAGAATTTCCCAAAGCTGGTCCCACCAAAAAAAGCCCCTTTTAGCACAGGCAAACAAATAAAGCCTGATAAACCAAAGTCACCCCTTCAGGGGGACAGGGGGTTTCCTATATTT
>DATKHJ010000320.1:0-4789 GCA_035510335.1 Flavisolibacter sp.
CCGCAAACACCAGGCAATTGAATACTGGGAGGTGGACAACATGCCGGAAAAAGAAAAGGATGAGATCCGGGAGATTTACCGGCAAAAAGGCTTTGACGGAGAGACGCTGGAAAAGTTGGTGGAGGTGATTACCGCCGACCGCGACCGCTGGGTAAGCGTGATGATGAAAGAAGAACTGGGCATGACGCTGGAAAATAAACCGCCATTGCGCATTGGCCTTGTAACCTATTGCTCTTTCCTGTTGGTGGGCTTTGTTCCACTCCTGGTTTATGTGTGGGATTATCTTCGACCGTTGCAGGTAAACTTGTTTCTCGTCTCAAGTTTGCTCACTGCCCTTGGCTTTACCATGATTGGTGTGCTGAAATCAGCCGTAACGCAATCCGGCCTTTTGCGAAGCGTTGCAGAAACCCTTGCATTAGGCGTGGCCGCCGCCTGTGTGGCCTACCTGGCTGGCGACTGGCTGGAACGTATCATTACAGGCTGAGGAAGATTTCCCTTTTGCATAAGCTCGACACTTCTCTGAAATTTCATACCCGATTTTTTACCTAAGAAAAATTTGGTCGTTGGTTGACGGCCGTCATAAAATACGGCCGTTGTAAGCTGGTTATTTGTGCCATAACTGAACGTTATGAGAGTCTTCCTCCTTCCAGCCATCTTGCTTTTTGTTGGTTGTACAGCAACAAAGCTCACCTCCTCGTGGACGGCAGACAATGCCGGCAATCGCGACTATCAAAAAATTATGGTGGTGAGCATTCTTCAACGCGAAGACACTTCGCTTTCGAAAAAAATGGAGCGCCACCTGGCAGGCGATCTGAAAGCAGCCGGGTACAATGCCGTTGGCTACCGCGAAGTTTTCAGCGAAGGCGAGTTAAAAGGCATGCGCTACGACAGTATCCGGAGAAAGCTTTCCGAAAAAGGAATTGATGGCGTGGTGACCATCAGCCTGATGACAAAAGAAAAAGAGGCTGTTTACGTAAGGGAAAGAGGCAATGCCGATCCGGGCTCACTGCCGCTGGGAGGGTTCTGGCAGTCGCCTACGTTGGTGAGACAGGAACGCGGCAAAACAGGTTATTACCTTACCTCGACCTCCTATTTTTGGCAAAGCCAGTTTTACGACGTGGCAACGGTTGACCTGCTCTACGCTTCGCAAAGCAAAGCCTTCGAGGTTCTCTCCACCGATGATCTTGCACACCGGTACGGAAAGATGATTGTAAAAGACATGGAGAAGAACTACGTGCTATCAATGAAATAGATGCATAAGTGCCAGGTCAGGTAACGTGTTGCACAAAACGTATTCCCTACTACTCGTTTAACGCAGCCAAAACAAAGCAACAGCATGAAGAAAGGTTTGCCCTACAACACGCTTCGGATTGTTTCGATCGTCTTACTCATCATCGTTGCGCTGAATGCACTGGCTGCCGGCTACAGTTTTATCACCGACCCGTCAGGTGCCGGGCTGGGAATAACAACAGTTTACTTAAAACCTTCTGCTCCTTTCAAGGATTTCTTTATTCCGGGACTGGTGTTGTTTGTTGTCAACGGACTCGCCAGCCTGGCTGTAGCTATAGCCGCTATCCAGAAAACAAAACAGTATGCGGTGCTTGTTCTTTTACAGGGCGCCGTTTATGTTGGATGGATTGCCGTGCAACTAATAATGGTGACGGCATTTCACCTCCTTCATCTCCTTATTGCGTTTATAGGATTTCTGCTGATTGCCTGCGGCTGGTTGCTGATGCGATGGAGGGTACGATAAGTTCATCTTTCCTGTTGTGGCACTACTACAAACTTTTTGCACCATAATACACTAACGACATCGAGGCTGCGATAAAACATCGCTTTGCTCAATCAGCGAAATGAAACGAAAGCTGCTTTTAATCTATGTCTTTCATTCGCATGAAAAGCATCCATTTCTATTTGCGTATTTGCAGCGACTTCACCAGTTCATCTGTCTCCGGTTCGGAGTATATGCCATAAGCATTCACTAAAAGTCCTTTCAGGTTTTTCTTCTTTGAGGAGATGGCGTAAAGAATCGACGAATCGGAAGGATTACTGTCGCCTTCAAAACGGAAATACCGATCTACTTTAAACTCATTGGTGAAGATAGTAGTGCCGCCTTTGGCAGATTTCGAACGGATCTGATCAAGGTTAAAATCTTCCGTGTAACCTGCTTTGCGCAATTCATTCATCGTCTGACTAAGTGTGGAATATAATTTCATGATTCTTTTGTTTGGTGAATAAATCTTTTTCTATCCGGTGGTGCAACTGCGGCATTCACTCGCTACATTTTCTTTGTCTCTTCATCGCTCTTTACACTGCACCAACGTACATTCTACCCGACGCTTTTCCGCCATTCTTTGCCAAGTGATTTGGCAGTATTCCTGAAATGAGCTTCTCCCATTTTAAGGCCAATTCAACAGCCTCGCTCCTTTTAAGCTCGTCGCCATTCTCGTTGTCGTAAAGCGGCAGTAAAATAGACGCTGCCGTATTTTTATAGAACAGCTCAACGCCAATCCGCTTAATGGCTGTTTTTGCGCCAGTGCGCCTGTTGTAGCCATCGAATACCAGTCCATATTCTTTGCTGATGGTGGCGTTTTTTACATCGTCAAGGTCAACAATATGACCTTCACCTTTCTTTTCAACAAAAAGCAAGTTTCCATTGGCTTTGTCGAGCCCGATGATCCGGTCACCAAGAACATCCTGCTCTGCTATGGAGAGGCCAAATTCATCCGATAATCTATTGAATTCGCTTTGCATATTCGCTGCTTTCCTGTGCTGCCCGAGATGTCCAATCAAGATCACGATCAAAGAAGCAGATATGATCACTGCTGCAATAAATGCCACTGCAAAAAATCCTGTCATGTCAATTTGTTTTATGGTTAATCAATGCGGCTGCCTGATGAGCATTCATCAATACAGCCAATACCTGTTTCCGGAATAAAGCGTTTTCTACCTGTGAAGAAACCGGGAAGAGCATGCTCTCTTCCTCCATTAAAAAGCCAGCTTTCTGGCTTTCTTCAAAGTTCTTCTTTGTTCTACCGCCAGGCGTTGTGAATACGCAAGAAATTCCATTGATAAAAGTCAATTGCTAAGGCCTATAATGTGTGACTGTTAAGAGATTGGCAAAAGCAACGGAGCAAGAAGCATGGAAATGGATTGTGTTCTGCCGATACTAACGTATGAACTTTTGAATTTGATTTTTAAATCTTAAGACGTGTAGGAATTCTGCTCAATCAGAAAATGGATTCCTCAAAGTTTTTGATGGAATTGCACCTTCTTTATTTTTCAGTTCCGTGTTCCTAAACGCGTTGACAAAAGTCAATGGATTTTCTTGCTTGAACGTAAGGGAGCAAGGTTCATAGCAATTGTAATTTTGCATCATGGCAAATGCGCTTGCCGCCGAAAATCAGCGATGGATAGACGGCCAAAGCAGATGGTGCGAATCTCCAATAGCTGAAAGGCATCAAACACGAAGCGTATAATTATTTCTTCACCTTAAACAGTCAAGTATGAAAAATTTTGAGAACAAAGTCATCATCATTACAGGTGCGGGCATGGGACTCGGACTAGCCACTGCGAAAGAACTGGCTTCCCGCGGAGCAAATCTCTCGTTGGTAGATTATAATGAAAAAAGCCTGGAAGAAGCAAAGACTGACATCAGTACGCAGTACCCCGATGTGAAGATCATTACGGTCGTTGCTGATGTTTCCAACGAAGAAGCAGTTAAGAATTATATCAACCAAACGGTAAAAAGATTTGGCAGAATTGACGGCCTGTATAACAACGCCGGCATTGAAGGCCGGCAGGCCAGCATGACAGAGTATGACCTGGATGTCTTTAAAAAGGTCATCGACATTAACCTGATGGGCGTGTACTACGGATTGCGTTATGCAATTCCGGTGATGCAAAAACAAAAATATGGTCGCATTGTCAACGTGGCATCGGTAGGTGGCATAAGGGGTGTAATGAATCAAACACCTTATGTGGCTACCAAACACGCCGTGTCAGGTATGACAAAAAACGCAGCGCTGGAATTTGGTAAGGACGGTATTACTACCAACGCCATTGCACCGGGTGCCATTCTTACGCCGATGGTTGCAGAGGCGTTCAAACAAGTAAACCCGCAAGACCCCAAAGCCGCTGAAGCAGAATATGCAAAGGCCAACCCGACGAAGCGGCTGGGTATTCCGGAGGAAGTAGCAAAAGTTGTTGCGTTTCTTTTGAGTGATGATGCCTCTTATGTCAGCGGACAAACCATTGCCATTGACGGTGGACAGTCGAACAGCTATGGCAACGTGTAAACAATAAAGATTACTTGGTTTAGTATGGAAGGAATGGATTGGGTACTGGTCAGGGGGCTATAAACTCAAAAACCGGCGTATTGCCGGTTTTTGAGTTTATGCGTTTTGCAAGAAGACATTGTCTTGGCTTTAATATGCTGTGAAACGAATAGAAACATTAAACAGAAGTATCTCAACGTTTGAAAACTGGAACCTATGAGCTCTATGTGAAATGAAGTCGGAGATCAGGTTTTACTTTTTTTTGAGAATCGCAGAAGGCTAGTTGTTTTCAGAGGCCTTTTCATGAATTTGAAATTCACCAAACAAAAAAGCCTGAGAATCAAAGATTCTCAGGCTTTTTACCGCTATTCAGCGGAGAGAGAGGGAACAGAACCTTCCGCTCTACCGTTATGCTAATCAAGACTTTACGACTGTCCTAACTTGTCTACTCACGAATTACGCACTAACCTTTTACTCATTGCAAATCGTTTAATAAAGGTAATGAAATAACT
>DATKHJ010000321.1:0-2876 GCA_035510335.1 Flavisolibacter sp.
GTGAGATGTTAAATAGTTTGCAATAAAACAGTGGCGTGAGCTGTCAGCCCTTCTTCGCGGCCCACAAAACCCATGCGTTCGGTAGTGGTGGCTTTAATCGAAACATCTTTGGTTGTAAGCCCACAGATGGCGGCAATGGTGGCTTGCATTTGCGGTACGTAAGGTTTAATTTTTGGTTTTTCCAAAAGCAACGTGCTGTCGATGTTAATGATGGAATAGCCTTCTTTTTTTATCAGCTCCGCTGTTTTTTGCAAAAGAATTTTGCTGTCGATGTTTTTATAGGCCGCATCCGTATCGGGGAAGTGAAGGCCAATATCGCCAAGACAAGCAGCGCCCAACAGCGCATCGCAAATGGCATGAAGCAACACGTCTGCATCGCTGTGGCCAACGGCTCCTTTACTGTGTTCAAGTTTTACTCCGCCAATCCAAAGTTCCCTGCCTTCTGCTAACTGGTGAAAATCGATGCCCTGTCCGATGCGTAAACCCATGATGTTGATTTGTGCAAAGATAGGCGAGAGGTGCAGGGTTTGCCGTTGGCAGAGTAGCGTTAAGAAGGTTTACTACTCTAAATAAACAGGTAAGATTCATTCTGAACAGGCAGTGCCTGTTTAGAAAAGAGGCCTATTTTAAGAATAGTACTGCACGCTGCAACCGATTCTTTCTCTATTTTAGCCTCCTAATTGAAAAACATGACCACCAGCAAGCACACCATTCTTTACGCAGAAGACGACCTGGACGATTTGTTTATTGTGCGGCAGGCTTTTGAAAAGCACGATCATATTATCGTTCATCATGCCGCCGATGGCCGCAAAGCATTGGTGATGCTGGAAGAAATGCTGCTGGAGAATACGCTGCCCTGCCTGGTGATCTTAGACATTAACATGCCCGTGATGAATGGGAAAGAAACCCTGCAGGCCATCCGCAATCATCCGCAGTTAAAGCGCCTTGCTGTGGTGTTGTTTACCACGTCAAATAGCCCGAACGACGTGGCATTTGCGCAAAGTCATAACGCTATGCTGATTACAAAGCCGGTCGATTACTCCGACCTGGAAACCATTGCCAAAGCATTTGTAGAGCAGTGCAATTTTGAAATCAACAAGCTCACGCTGAAGTAAGAAAAAACGTTTGTTCTTCAAGGTTTTTGTAAAATTTACCACGAAGTGTAAGTTTTTTTCATTTTCTCATTTTCAAACCGCATTAACCTTTACTTTTGCAGCCCAACAAAAAGGTTTGGTGTTCGGCGTTTGGGATTTGGCGTTAAGCTTCAACCCCAAATCCCAAATAATAAACTCCAAACGGCTCTTGCGGGTGTGGTGAAATTGGTAGACACGCCAGACTTAGGATCTGGTGCTTCACGGCATGGGGGTTCGAGTCCCTCCACCCGCACAGTTTTAGTTGATAAGTTGAATAGTTGAGTGGTTGACTGTTCTTTACAACGTTGTTTCTCTTCTAATCAGCTTGTCAGCCCTTCAACAATTCAACTTATTATGGCAACAGTTACACAACAGGATGTAGCGCCTCTCCACAAGCAGCTTAACATCACCATCAACAAGGAAGATTACCTGCCTTCGTTTGAAAAATCACTGAAAGATTACAGCAAAAAAGCAAATATACCGGGCTTCCGTAAGGGCATGGTGCCAGCGGGATTGATCAAAAAAATGTACGGCTCTTCGCTGTTTACCGATGAAGTTTTACGTACGGTGGACAAAGAAGTTTTCAAGTACATTGAAACAGAAAAACTGGAAATTTTTGCACAGCCCCTGCCGGTTGATTTTAACCTGCAGCAGTTGGATGTAAACAACCCGGAGAATTACACGTTTACATTTGAAGTAGGCATGAAGCCAGAAGTGGCAGTGCCGGATCTGGGCAAAGAATCACTGAAACGTTATAAGGTGACCGTAACCGACGAAATGCTGGCTGAAGAAGTAGAGCGTTTGCAATCGCGTTACGGAAACATGACAGAGCCTGAAACCGTAGAAGGCGACGATACCGTGCTGAATGTAACATTTGTAGAAACCGATGCAGCCGGTAACGAAGTTGAGGGTGGCATCCGCAAGGATAATTCCATCCTGGTAAAATACCTGAAGGAAAGCTTCCGTGGCAATGCCATTGGAAAGAAAAAAGACGATACCATTCAGCTTTCGCTTGACGAAGCCTTTGATGAAAAAGAAAAGCAGTGGATTCTGCAGGATCTTGGTATTGACAGTGCTACCGACAAGCATTTTAAACTGATCATCACCAAGCTTGGCCTGGTTGAACCCAAAGAACTGAACGAAGAGTTTTATACGCAGTTGTTCCCCAACGAAGAGATCAAAACAGAAGAAGAGTTCCGCAACCGCATTAAAGATGAATTGCAAAAGCAGTGGGATGCTGAAAGCCGCAACCAATTGCAGCATACGCTTTACCATGTATTGCTGGATGGTACGCAGGTTGACTTCCCTGCCGATTTCCTGAAGCGCTGGTTAAAAACCCAGGGCAAAGAAGGCCAGGTAAAAACAGACGAAGAGGTAGAAGCCGAGTTCCCTACATTCATTAACCAGTTGAAGTGGACATTGATTACCGACGAACTGATTAAAAAAGCAGACATCCAGGTACAGCAAGACGACCTGCGCCAGTTTGCCAAGCAACAACTGTTAGGCTATATGGGCATGGCTGCAATGGATGATGAGCAGGATTGGGTTCGCGACTACATCGACCGTATGATGAAGGACAGGAAGTATGTAGAGGATGCATACAATCGCTTGCAAACACAGAAAATGTTCGACTGGGCTGAAGGCCAGGTAAATGCGGTAGAAACACCCATTACCAAAGAAGAGTTCATTCAAATGAACGAGCAGCACCAGCATCATCATCATTAATCTTCTGACCCACGATTT
>DATKHJ010000322.1:0-20705 GCA_035510335.1 Flavisolibacter sp.
ATTCCCCACTACCTTCGCCGGCATGAAAATCGTTTCCTACAACGTAAACGGCATACGGGCAGCCATGAAGAAAGGGTTTACGGATTGGCTAAAAACCCATCCTGCAGATGTTATCTGCATCCAGGAAAACAAAGCGCAGCAAACCGATGTGGATTTAAAACTTTTCAACGAGCTGGGTTACCACGACCATTGGTTTTGTGCGCAGAAAAAAGGTTACAGTGGCGTAACCGTGTTTACCAAAATTCACCCCGATAATGTACAGTGTGGCACCGGCCACCAGGTAAGCGATGATGAAGGAAGAGTGATTCAGCTTGACTTTGGCAAGGTGCGGCTGATTAACGCTTATTTCCCTTCCGGCACATCAGGAGATGAACGCCAGACCTACAAGTACCAATGGCTGGATGAATTTTACGAGTATGTGCAGGAACTGCGCAAGCAACATCCAAACATTATTCTTTGCGGCGATTACAACATTGCCCACAAAGAGATTGACATTCATAACCCGAAGGGCAACAAAACAACTTCGGGTTTTTTGCCGGAGGAACGTGCCTGGATGGATAAATTTTACAGCAACGGCTGGGTAGATACCTTTCGCGAATTTCACCCCGAGCCGCACCGCTACAGCTGGTGGAGCCAGCGCTTTCCGAAAGTGCGGTTAGAGAACAAAGGCTGGCGCATTGATTACATTAGTGTAACAGAGCCGCTAAAGCCCTATTTGAAAGACGCCGAAGTTTATCCCGATATCAAGCACAGCGATCATTGTCCTATTTATGTTGACATTGATGTAGAAAAACTGAAGTAATGATTATTTACAACGTAACAATAAAAGTAGAAGAAAGCATTGCCAGTGCCTGGCTCAATTGGTTGCTGAATGAGCACATTCCGGAAGTAATGAGCACCGGTTGTTTCAGCAGCCACAAGGTAGTGCGCCTGCTGGAGGTAGATGAAACCGAAGGGCCCACGTATGCCATTCAATACAACGCCGATTCAAAAGCCGACTACAACCGCTATATTCAACTGCATGCACCCGGCATGCGGCAAAAGTCGTTCGATAAATGGGGCAACAGTTTTATTGCTTTCCGCAGCGTTATGCAGGTAGTGCAGTAGATGTGGATAACTGCGCGGCGTAAAATTTTGAACAAACCCCGTTCAATAGTATAAACTGCCAACGCTTGCCTGTTCTGCTTTTTTATTCAACGGCGCTGAAACGCAGGCGGGGCAAGGGTTTCAGCAGGTTGCTCGTAAATCTACGCCGTAAAAACGATTACATCATTTCGCTGAAAGCCTTTGCCATAGCGGATTTCAGCGAAACAGCAAAATTTTAAAAATGATGAAAATTATTTTGTTGCGATGCAAAAGCCTCTAAATTTGTTCCATTCATAAACTAAAAAAATAACTATGAACAAAGCTGAACTGATCGCCAAGATTGCTGATGATGCAGGCATTACCAAAACACAAGCCAACACCGCTCTTGACTCATTTGTAGAAGCCGTAACAAAAACATTGAAAGGTGGCGGAAAAGTTACCCTGGTAGGTTTCGGAACTTTTTCTGTTTCCAAGCGTGCTGCCCGTAACGGACGCAACCCGCAAACTGGTGAAGTTATCAAAATCAAAGCCCGTAAAGTTGCCCGCTTCAAAGCTGGTAAAGAACTTTCTGCTAAGTTGTAATGAAACAACGAAACTCATTGAAAGTCCCGCTTTTTGGCGGGACTTTTTATTAACCACGGATAGGTAGGATTTTAAAGAATGGCGCGGATTTACAGCTTGAAATTTCTCTTTTTAGGAAATATCCTTTGGGGAATTGACAAGGGAGAAAGCAGCGGAAACAGGCGCCATTGCCAGCTTTAACGGTTTCCGGTTTCACTAATTCGGCACAACCCTTACATTTGCGCTCTAAATTCAATTTATGGGCAGAGGTGATAAAAAAACCAAAAAAGGAAAAATCTTCAAAGGCTCTTTCGGAAAGTGGAGAGCAGCCAGTGCAAAAAAGATCACAGGCACTACACCGGCTACAAAGAAAGAAGGTTAATAGGTTAATGAGTTCAATAGGTTAATAAGTTAGAGGCCATCCTATTAACTTATTAACCTGTTAACCTATTAAGCAGCTACGGCGCCAGCCGTTCAACCTTCCAGCTACCTGATGCCTCCAGGGTGTATTGCAGGCGGTCGTGCAGCCGGCTGAAGCGACCCTGCCAAAATTCCACCATTACCGGTTTTACCACGTAACCGCCCCAATGCGGCGGCAGCGGAACCTCTCCGTTACTAAACTCCTTCGTTCGCTTTTCAAATTCCTGTTCAATCCACTCACGGTTTGGAATGACTTTGCTTTGCGGCGAGGTCCAGGCACCAATGCGGCTGCCAATGGGCCGCGACTGAAAATATTCGTTGCTTTCTCCTGCAGACACTTTTTCTACAACACCCATAATGCGCACCTGCCGCTCCAGTTCTTTCCAATGAAACACAAGGCTGGCCTTTGGGTTTTCCCCTAACTGCGATGCTTTAAAGCTTTCGTAATTGGTGTAAAAAACAAAACCTTTCTCATCAAACCCTTTCAACAACACAATACGGGCAGAGGGAAGACCATCGGCAGAGGCAGTTGCCAGTGTCATGGCGTTGGGCTCCAGTATGTCGGAAGCAAGGGCCTGCTCCCACCATTTTTGAAATTGCTGAATAGGGCTTGTGGCAACATCTTTTTCCAGTAAGGTTTCAGAAGAATATTCTTTGCGTAAATCAGCAATTTCCTTGTTCATCAAACGAAGGTAGGGAGAGATGAGAAAAGAGGTTTTCAGCAGCGTTATCCCTTTTGTAATACCAATATGCTAACAGCTACCTGCTGGTTATCATGCGCCACCGTCACCTGCTTGTTCACTTTACAAAAGGATAGAAGCGATGCAACAAACTCTTTCGCCATCAGCCGTTGCGGTGTTGATAAAATAACTGTCAGATCATTTTGAACAAAGCGATGAATCATCTCTTTTAATGTCTGCATGGCTGCTGGTTCGTAATTGATATCGCTTAGCAACACTACATCCATTTTTAGTTCGACTGGCAGGTGGTTCCAATCCAGCACAAGCGTTTGAAAATTAGACAAGCCGTTTAACTGTGCCGATTGTTTGGCCACTTCTGTTGCCTCCTGCGCATGATCGGTACACAGCACAGCGGCAGCGTTTGCGGCAGCCACCAGCGAAGGCAAGCCAAGGCCCGCGCCTATCTCCAACACCTGTTTGCCTGTTGTATAGTCGGGATGTTGTAAAAGAAATTGCGCCAGCGCTTTTGCTGCCGGCCACACCTGGCTCCAGTAAGGAAAGCCGATTTCTCCCTGCTGATATGCGTCTTTCACTGCTTGCTCATCGGGCACCAGCAAGCTTATCTCACCACTGCCAAGATGAATAGTTTGTTTGTTCAACGGAAACTGCATCAGGGCAAAGATGCGCCAAATAAAAAAGCAGGCACAAAGGCCTGCTTTTTACATTGGGTACGGATCTTACCATCCACGGTTGTTTCGTTGGTACGAATTATCGCGATGCACATTGCTGTTGTTGCGGAAGCGTTCCCAAATCTGTGCAACCTCGTGCCTTTTCTGCTCCTGCAAACGGCGGATCTGCGAAGTCTTTTCATAGGAGCGGAGCGAACGGTCTCTTTCTACCTGGCGAATACGCTTGTCGTAATCGCGGTCAATGCGGTCGATTGCTTTGTCGCGTTCTTTGGCACTGAACGAATAGGTATAGCGGGAGTTGTTTCCATAGGTTCGGTTGTTGCGGTCGTTACGATCGTTGCGGTCATTCTGGCTGCCAAGAATCACATCTTTTGTTCCATAGCGGCCATCGGGGTACGAACGGGAACTTTGGGCCTGCGCTAACGTAATGGTACCTACAGCCATCATCAGAGTAAGGATCTTTTTCATAGCGAAGAGATTTAAATTGTTATTGTTGGTGAGAAGTAAAAACGCTCCTTCTGTTTAAACCGCTTTGGTTAAGGAAAGGTGAATAGTAGCGGCTGGTTGTTACAGTGCTGCTCATCCATCTCCTCGACGTTAACTCCGTACTTTTGCTCATTAAATTGAAATCATGAAGACAGGAACCAAGTTTATACATGCCGGTATGGAACCCGACCCAAGCACCGGGGCTATTATGACACCCATTTACCAAACAAGTACCTATGTGCAAGAAGCGCCGGCAACACACAAAGGCTACGAATATGCCCGCAGCCAGAACCCCACAAGAACAGCCCTGGAAAGCGCTTATGCGCAGATTGAAAACGGGAAGTTTGGCCTGGCCTTCAGCAGCGGTGTGGCCGCAACCGATGCGGTGATTAAATTACTGGCACCGGGTAACGAGGTCATTTGCGGCAACGATATGTATGGCGGTACCTATCGCCTCTTCACCAAAGTGTTTGAAAAGTTCGGCATCAAGTTTCATTATGTGAATATGCAGGACGTGAACAACGTTCGCCAATACATCAACGGGAACACAAAACTCATTTGGGCCGAAACCCCAACCAACCCGTTAATGAACATTTGCGACATTGCCGGCTTGGCTGCTATTGCAAAAGAAAAAAACATACTGCTTTGCGTTGACAATACATTCGCTTCGCCCTACCTGCAAACGCCGCTTGATTTGGGCGCTGATATCGTGATGCATTCCGCAACAAAATACTTGGGAGGTCACAGCGATGTGATCCAGGGAGCGTTGATGATGAACAGCCAGGAGCTGAGAGACCAGTTGTATTTTATTCAAAAAAGCTGTGGCGCCGTTCCGGGACCGATGGATTGTTTTCTTGTGCTTCGCGGGATTAAAACGCTGCACCTGCGCATGCAGCGCCACAGCGAAAACGGCCGACAGATAGCACAGTGGCTGCGCAACCATGCCAAAGTAGGAAGAGTTTACTGGCCGGGCTTTGAAGATCATCCTAACCACGACATTGCCAAAAAACAAATGCGTGATTTTGGCGGCATGATCAGTTTTGAATTAAAGAACGACAGCGTGGAGGAAGCAAAAAGAGTGCTGTCTTCAACGAAGCTTTTTTCACTCGCTGAAAGTTTAGGCGGTGTGGAATCACTCATCAATCACCCGGCGTCTATGACGCATGCTTCCATTCCAAGAGAAGAACGCATAAAGAATGGATTGGGCGATTCGCTGATTCGTTTAAGCGTTGGTGTAGAAGATGCAGAAGACCTGATTGAAGATCTGCAACAGGCAATTGGATAAGCAGACGTGACGTAGCATTCAGAAATCACATCGGCAAAGAATAGTGTTTAAGAAAAAATGCATGGGCAGTGGCTCATGCATTTTTTCTATTTTACACCAATGAAGAAACACCTGCTGCTTTTTTCTTTCTTGCTTCTGCAACTTATTTGTGCGGCGCAATCAGCAGATGCACCGTCTGCGTTAGCAAACTTTATCCGTACAAAAGGCGATAGTGTTTACAAAGCCATGAATCTCCCGGGGCTCTTTATCGGTGTTTCAAACGGCGGCAAGCGGCAGTACTTTTCATTTGGCCACGCAATACCCGATACAAAAGCAAAGTTTGATTCGGCCACATTGTTTGAAGCCGGCAGCATCACCAAAACTTTTACAGCTTACCTGGTGGAAGCCGTACTCGATGAAAAAGGAATTGAAGATGGCGCTTCTATTCTTCCTTACCTGCCCGATTCAGTGCAGGCAAACTTTTCGCTTGCGAGCATTACCTTCCGCTCTTTGCTCAACCACACATCGGGCTTGCCGCGATTACCCTTAAACATTAATCTTTCCACCACCTCACCTTACGATACCTACACCACCAGCGACCTCTTTGCTTTTTTAAAAACGGCTAAGCCGGCAAGCAGTAACAATTATATGTACTCCAATCTTGGTGCAGGATTGGCCGGTGTACTGGCATCCCGCATCAGCGGTAAATCTTACGCGGCTTTGCTGCAACAGTATGTGTTTAAACCATTCAACATCCGCACAAAAAAACCATCGAAAAAAAGCCAGGGTTATACCGACGGTAAGAAGGCGCCTTATTGGAACATGGCTGCACTGGCGCCGGCCGGCGATCTTGATTGTACAGCCAGCGAACTGCTCGACTATCTGACCTATTTAAGCAAGCCTGCGCAAGCGCCAATAGCCAACCGCATTGCAAAGCTGGAAGCACCTACCAAAACGGTTAACGGAAATGTGTCCATTGGTTTAGGATGGCACCTGGTTCAGAAAGAAGGCAAACCCACCATTTACTGGCACAACGGCGGCACGTATGGTTTTTCTACGTTTGCCGCTTACTATAAAAAAACCGGGCAGGCGGTTGTTGTCGTCATTAACCAATTTAACAAGAACGGCATCTGCGATGAACTGGGCGTTTCCATCATGAAAAAAATGCTGAACTGATTACTGACATCGCTGTTTTCAGCCGTTCATGTTTTAATTCCGGCGTTTCATACAGTGATAAGAATTCGTTGACACAAAGGCCTTTTTCTGCAGGCTATGTTTGTTGCTGCATTAACCAACAAAACCAATTGTATGAAACGAATTTTTGCCCTGGCAGCAATGGCCCTGTTTTTCTTTTCAGCCTGCACTAAGGACCGCATCAGCGGCAGCGGCGCCATTTCAACCGATAACCGCAACGTTGCCAACTTCGTCAACATTTCTACCAATGGAGCCACTAATGTGCAGATTGTGAAAGGCGCTGCCTTTTCTGTGCAGGTAAAAGGTTACAGTAACCTGCTTCCCTATTTTGAAACAGTAGTACGCAACAACACGTTGGAACTTGGCTACCGCGATGGCACCAATGTAAAAAACGATAATCTTGAAGTGTTTGTAACCATGCCTGTGTTGGAAGGCGCAAGGGTTAGCGGCTCGGCCGATATTGATGTGAAAGGAACGTTTGTCAGCAACCGTATGAACCTTTTCATTTCCGGTTCGGGAAATATTGATGTGGAGTCAGGAACCGTACAACTGCTGGATGCCGATGTTTCCGGCAGCGGCAACATTCGTGCTTTCGGGGTAACCGCCGACCGGGCAGAGATTGCCATTTCAGGAAGCGGCATGATCGAAACAAAAGTGATGACGCATTTAAAAGCAAACATTTCCGGCAGCGGATCCATTTACTACAAAGGTTCTCCAACCGTTGAAAGTTTCGTGTCGGGGAGCGGCAAGCTTGTGCATCGTCCATAAGCGTTTGTGCGCAGCAAGCAAAGAGATTTTCGAAAACAATTTCTTCCAGGGCCATCTTGTAAAAAGATGGCCTATTTTCATTCTCCATACAAGCAGCATGCGAAAAAATTTACTGGACAAAGACTGTTGCCAATCGGTGATCAACCGTGCACAAAATCTTGATGCAGAAAGCCAGCCTTTATGGGGCACAATGTCGGTAACGGAAATGCTTCATCATTGCAGCAAGGTGCACCGGCAAGTGTTATCGCCTGCCGGACCGGCAACCCAAAAAACATCCCTTAAGCAATACTTTTTTCGCTGGATGGGATTGTATGCGCTGCCGCGTTTTCCGAAAGGTGTGCAAACACCCAAACAGTTTCGCACAAAAGGGTTGGTTGATAAAGCTGCGTTTGAAGCCGAAAAGAAAGACTTCATTGCCACCGTGCAATTATTTGCTGCACACCAAAATCCTATAAATCATTTTCATCCTTATTTCGGCAAACTTTCCACGCAACAATGGGGACTCACTAGCTGGAAGCATGTGGACCATCACCTGCGGCAGTTTGGCGTGTAAGGAGTTAAGCATTTACCTGCATGCGCATTTCGTAAAGTCGCAGAAATCCTTCAAAGCCGGCCGACTGTAAAAAACGAACAGCAGGTTCGTAACTCTCGTCAACATTGGTAACAACCAATTGCGGCGCGGTGCTATTTGCAGCAACAAAGGAAAGAATGGTTTTACCAATGCCCTGTCTTCTGTATTGCGAATGAACAAGCAGTTGTTTTATTCTGCCGGTAGCGGGGATAAAGGCAGCAAATCCTACAAGGCTGTCACCTGCATAAACACCAATCAAGCGGTGACCGTTTAAATCTCTTCGAACACTTGCCAGCGAATTTTGCCAGGCGGCTTCTATGTCGGAAAATGAAAAAACATCTTCTGGAATTTCATCCAGGTACTTTACCACATAGTTTTCATTTTGCGCAAGCAATGGCTTTCCCCGAAAAGCCTGCAACGTTCTGCTGCTGTTGAAACCAAGTTTTTCATACACATGCTTTGCCGGAAGATTGTTGTCAATCACTTCCAGCAGGTGCGAATAAATGCCTTCATTGGCAAGCAGCGGGATGGCGTATTTGTAAAGTGCTTCGGTAATGCCACGACCGCGGTGCGTAGCCACCACACCGGTGCCTGCATTGTAAATTGTTTTTACGCCGTTCACCACATCATAACCGTGCAGAATAAATCCAACCAGCTTGTTATTTTCAAATGCGCCAACGGAATAATTCAGTTGAATGCCTTCGCTCCTGATTTTGGTAGCCATGCTTTCTTCCGTAAAAACCAACGGAATAAAATAGCCCTCAAAGGCCGCGTTGAAGGTTGCAGTGATTTCGCTGACTGTTGTGTTTTCTAATGTTCTGATGTTCATAAACGGGTGAAGGGAAGAAGATGCAAAGAAACGGTGTTGCCCGAAAAAGGCAAACAGGCAATAACCTAACTTTTTGTGTAACCTGTGCTTCAATGGTGGCGTCTTATGTACAAACCACCAAAATGAAAAGCTTATTTCTAACGTTCTTGTTTGTTGCTGCCGTTCTTCAGGCTACTGCCGGCGATTCAACCTTTTATTTCACTACGTCCGATAACGTTAAACTGTATGTACGCATAGCCGGCCACGGAACACCCTGCCTGTTTGTGCATGGCGGTCCGGGCTCCACTTCCTATTACTACGAAGCCATGGCCGGTGCGCCATTGATCGAAGAAAAGTTGCAAATGATTTATTACGATCAACGCGGTGCGGGACGTTCCGATTCTGCGGCTAACCGCGATTATTCCCTGAAGCGCATGTTACTTGACATGGATGAACTGCGCCAGCATTTAAAGCTGCAGCGCTGGTCGGTTATGGGACATTCGTTCGGTGGCATTCTTCTCACCAATTATGCGTTGCAATACGCTAAAAATATAACGGCAATGTTTTACATACACGCCACGGTAAACATGCAGGCTTCCATGCAAAGCCATGTTGATTTTGGCAAACAGGAACTGGGCATGCAAAACGACAAAGAGCTGAACGATGAATCAAAACCACTCATGCAGAGAGTAAGCCTTGTGCACAACCGTCTTTCTGAAAACAACAGTTGGTATAAACTGATGTACCGGAACGCTGCAGAGAAAAAGTACAATGATTCTGTTACCTTATCGTCCGGTAAATTCAACCGCGATTTTGCCACACAGTGCTGGAACATTGAAGAATACTGGAAAGATTACTCGGCGCAAACGGCCAACATCAAATGTCCTGTACTGATAATAACGGGCAAGAAAGACTATGCCGTTGGAGTCAACCATTACAAAAGTTTTCGCTTCCCGGCACAAACCGTAGTCCATTACATTGGCGGCCATGCATCGTTCCAGGAAGAGCCACAATGGTATGCAGAAAAAATTCTTTCTTTTGCCGCAAAAATTAAATAAGCACTGCTGCTTTACGTTATGAAAAAATTATTTTCCGTGCTTTTGCTTGCTGCCTGTTTTACGGCACCGGCGCAAAAGAAGTTTGATTCCGTTGCCTACACCAATTTCAATTCTTCCCGCTGGGAAAAGATAGCTTTTGCCGAACTGTCGAAAACCGTGATGAAAAAAAATCTTGGCACCGAAGAAAAGCTAACCGGTTTAAGTAAATGCTGGGCCGAAGCAAAGTATAACTTCGCCAACTTTGATTTAGTGCCCGCATTAAATTGGGATAGCTTGTACGCTGCTTTTATTCCGAAAGTAATGGTCACAAAATCTACGGTTGATTACTATCGTGTGTTGCAGAATTTTTACTTCTACCTGCGGGATGGCCATACAGCCGTGATGATGCCTGCCAGTTACCGCAAGGAGATGAGCGGAAGGCTGCCATTGCAGGTAAGATGGGTAGAGAACAAAGTGCTGGTAGTAGAAAACAACAGTTTGCGGGAAGGCGAAAAAGCCATTAAAGCCGGCGCTGAACTAACTGCTATCAACGGCGAGGCTGTGCAGGCCTACATTCAAAA
The DNA here is from genome assembly GCA_035510335.1 of Flavisolibacter sp. Taxonomy (GTDB): domain Bacteria; phylum Bacteroidota; class Bacteroidia; order Chitinophagales; family Chitinophagaceae; genus Flavisolibacter. The sequence goes on from DATKHJ010000322.1 coordinate 10,146, forward strand.
AAATGTAAGCCCGTATTTGCATTTCTCTACCCCGCAGGATAGCACGGAACGCATTTACCGCTACGAATTGTTTCAAGCAAAAGTGGGTGAGCAATGGCAGCTTAGTTTTAAAACGCCGGAAGGAAAAACCATTCAGCAAACGTTTCGGTTTGAAGCGATTCAATCACGTTTGCCCTTGCTGCTGTTTACTGTTCTTCCCGGCAACATTGGCTACTTGCAACTCAATTCTTTTGGCGATGAAAAGATTGTGCAACAGTTCGACAGTGTGTTTTCGGCGATGGCAAAAACAGAAGCATTGATTATTGATGTTCGCAACAACGGTGGTGGCAACGGCGGCAATGGTTTTGAAATTTTAGGCTATTTAACCGACAAACCATTTTATACCAGTAAATCAATGTTGCGGCAATACCGGCCGGTGGGCCGCTCGTGGGAAGGCGTTGAAAAAGGCAGCGTTGAAGAAAACAACTGGAAACCTTACAAAAACAAATTGTACAATCAGCCGGTAGTTGTGTTAACAGGCGGCGCTACCTATTCGGCAGCAGAAGACTTTACCGCCACTTTTAAGAACATGAAACGAGGCATCGTTATTGGCGAACCAAGCGGTGGCAGCACCGGCCAGCCGGTATTTTTTATGTTGCCCGGCGGTGGTGTTGGCTATGTTTGCGCCAAGCGTGATTTCTTTAGCGATGGAACTGAGTTTGTTGGCGTGGGCATTCAGCCCGATGTTGTTGTTCATGCAACAGCAAAAAGTATTGCTGCAGGCAAAGACGATGTGCTTAACGCTGCTATCAACTACTTGCAGAAAAAATAATAGCGGAACAACACAATTGAAAAAGGATGATCTTACAACGGTCATCCTTTTTCGTTTTTAATTTTGATGCACAATGGTGTTGGACGAACAAAAGCTGAAAGATTTTTTAGACAAAAAAGTAGCGGAATACAACCAGCCGTCTTTTATTCCGCACGACCCTATTTCAATTCCGCACCGTTTTACCAAAAAACAGGACATTGAAATTGCCGCTTTTTTTGCCTCCATTTTTGCCTGGGGGGCCCGCACCATCATCATCAACAAAACAACAGAGCTGATGACGTTGATGGATAATGCGCCACATGATTTTTGTCTGCAGTTAAATGCCGACGGATTAAAGCGCCTGCTTCAGTTTAAGCACCGCACCTTTAACACCACCGACCTTCTTTACTTTGTAGATTTCCTTCACCATCATTACAACCGTAACGAATCGCTGGAAACTGCGTTCACAAAAAACATGAAGGCGGATGACATAAACATCGAAGCCGCACTCACCGGTTTTCACAATTATTTTTTCTCACTGGAAGATGCACCTGCACGAACAAAAAAACACATTGCCACACCGGCCCGCGGTTCTACCTGCAAACGGCTTTGCATGTTTTTACGCTGGATGGTACGTAGCGATAACCACGGGGTTGACTTTGGCCTTTGGAAAAACATCTCCCCTTCGCAATTGGTTTGTCCCATTGATTTGCATGTAGCCAGGGTGGCGAGGCAGTTTAACCTGATCAGGCGAAAGCAAACCGACTGGTTAACGGCAATAGAACTAACGGAACATTTAAAACGCTTTGATGCGGCCGACCCGGCCAAGTATGATTTTGCGTTGTTTAGCTTAGGCGTGATTGAAAAGTTTTAATTACCCGAAAATTTTCAACAATGGATATTCTGCAGGCATTGCAACAGGTTCCACAAAATGAAGTTGATAGAGAGAAGCTGCGGACAGAGTTAGCTGCGTACATCAATGAATTAATCACACACCAGTTTGACCAACTGTTACAACTGCTTTACCGGGTTGATGTTTCGGAACAAAAGCTGAAAAATGTTTTGCGGGAGAATTCTGATGAAGATGCGGGGTTGCTGCTTGCCGATCTTTTACTAAAAAGACAGGAAGAAAAACTGGCTGCCCGCCGGTCGTTTCCACCTGCCAATGATGTTTCTGATGAGGAACGTTGGTAATTAATTTTCCATCCTGTCAATGCGTTTCAGAAAGAGCATGTCGCCCCTGCTGTGGTAGCTATAGCTGGCTGGCCTGGTTTCACTGTCAAATACCTGCCACTGCAACATGTTTTCACCAATGGGCATCAGTAAACCTTTGAGTGTGGTAATTTTCAATGAATCTTTCAAGGTGAGATTAAAAGTGACCGGCACTTTTTTCAGGTCCGATAGGCTGACCAATGCCTGGATGCGTTTATCGCCCCGTACAATGTACACCGTATTGCTATCAACAATGTCCAGTCCAGCACCGCTTTTGTTTCGCCACGATCCTACCAGGTCCTGAAAGCTTTTCTGTTGTTTTGCACTCACTTGTTCTTCTGCTCCTTCCTCTTCTTCCGGTTGCGCCCAAACACTCATCGAAACAAAGAACGAAAGCACCAGCATCATCTTTTTCATAACACCCTTTTTTCGTTACCAAAACTTCTACATTTTTTTTAATGCACACGCTATGCCATGATTTTGCGCAGCTGCTTGCAGGCACTATTTTTTTAGGTCTGCACCAAACGAATGTTATGAAAAGAGATGGCGCTACTACCAGCTTATGGCAACAGCAAATTCCGGATTACACACCTGCACAGGCAACCTCAACCAATGCAGTTTATGATGTGCTGATTGCCGGCGGGGGCATTACCGGCATTACCACTGCCTTGTTATTGCAGCAGGCAGGAAAGAAGGTTGCCGTGGCCGAAGCGCATACGCTTTGCTTTGGAACAACGGGTGGCACCACCTCGCACATCAACTCGTTTTTTGATACCACGTACGACCAGATTGAAAGTGATTTTGGTGCTGATGCCGCACAACTCGTGTCAAAAGCCACAAGGCAGGCAAGAGAACTTTTTCGCAAGCATGTTACCAATTACAACATCAATTGTGGTTTTGAAGAAAAAGATGGGTATGTGTATGCACAAACGCCGGAGCAGGCAGAAGAACTTGACGCCATGCTTGATGCTTCCAAACGGGCAGGTGCAGAAGTAGAATATGTGCAGGAGATTCCTATGCCGGTTGAGTTTCAAAAAGCCGTTCGCTACCGCGGACAAGCACAGTTGCATCCTACCCGTTATGTGCAGGCGCTGGCCAAAGCATTTGAAGAAGCCGGTGGTGTGATCTTACAAAATTGCCCGGTTGATAAATTTGAAAGCGAAAATGATTTACTCCGTATTGAAACCGGGAAGGGGACCCTTACAGCCCGAAACCTTATTTGGGCAACGCACATTCCGCCCGGCATTAACCTGCTGCATTTTCGCAATGCGCCCTACCGCAGTTATGCTATTGCGGTTAAGCTGAAAAACGGCGCCTATCCCGATGCCCTGGCCTACGATATGTACGACCCTTATCACTACTACCGTACGCAGGACATTGACGGGCAAAAATACCTGATAGTGGGCGGCGAAGACCACAAGACGGCACACGAAGAAAACACCACGGCCTGTTTCAACGATTTAATTGCACACACCAAACGTTATTTCGACATTGAAGAAATAGTGGCGCATTGGTCGTCGCAGTACTTCGAACCTTCCGATGGTTTGGCCTACATTGGTCACCTGCCCGGTAATCCTGAAAACGTTTACGTGGCCACCGGCTATGGCGGCAACGGCATCACGTACAGCCATATTGCTGCAATTACGCTAACAGATTTACTTACCAAAGGGCAAAGCGAATTTGCTGACCTTTTTAGCCCGGGCCGTATTAAACCAGTGGCAGGTTTTGCTGCGTTTGTTGAACACAACGTGGATGTGGTAAAAGAATTTGTAGCCAAGCGCATTGCCGTGGAAAAGATCGATGGCTTGTCAGAGTTGGCGCATGGCGAAGCAAAAGTGGTGAAGTACGATAATGAAACGATTGCGGTTTACAAAGATGAAGCCGGCGGCATTCATGCGCTGAACCCGGTATGCACCCACGCCAAATGCGTAGTGGGTTGGAACCAGGCAGAGAAGAGCTGGGATTGTCCCTGCCACGGTGCCCGCTACAGTGTTGATGGCGAAGTGCTGACAGGACCAGCAAGAAGAGGATTGGAGAAGATTGAATTGGATGGAAATGCATAGGCTTTAAGAATAGCTTAAGACAATAAACCAGTAGATTTATTGTCTTAAGCACACTGCATGAGAGTTCTGCCTGCTGTTTTCCTGACCTTTCTTCCGTTTCTGTTGTTTGCGCAAAAAGCAGAAGAAGCAATTCAAAAGCTTTATCAAAAATATCCGCAGGAAAAAGTTATTCTTCTTTACTCCAAAAATGAATATGTGGCCGGCGAAACAATTTTTTTCAAGGCCCATGTATTAACCGGTTACGAGCCAACCTACATCAGCACCAATTTATACACGGAGCTGTATGATAAAAACAAAAAGCTTCTCGATAAAAAGATCATCCCGCTTTTTGGTGGCAGTGGCGATGGCAGTTTTACGCTTCCTCCCTCGCAGGCAGAAGACGTGTATTATGTGCGGGCCTATACGCAATGGATGGTGAATTTTCCTGAGCTATTTCAATACCTGGAGCCCATTCGCATTTACAACCCGGCCTCGCAAAACAGCTTGCGGCCAAAGCCGGTTCAATGGGCGCTGAAGACGGCAGCAGAAGGCGGGCAATTGATTGCTGGCGAGCCAACAAGCCTGTCGGTACGACTGATTTCAGTGAATCCTCTTCCTTCCTCCTGGAGCGGCCATCTACGGGAAAAGGGAGCCTCGCAGCCGGTAGCTGATGTGACGGTTTTCAACCGCGAAATAGGCATGGTGCGTTTTGTTCCCGAGCCTGGAAAAACCTATACAGTGGTAGTGAAAGATGCAGCCGGCAACGTTCGCGAACAGGACCTGCCGCCTGCTTCGGAAACGGGTACAGCGCTGCGCATTTCTCTTTCCCCAAACAAATTGCATTACACCATCCATTTTAAAGGACAATCTACGAAAGGTGCAGGGCATAAAATTTTTGGCACCATCAACGACCAGCCGGTGTTTAAGGCCGATATTCAACAATCGGACGGATTGGTTTCCGGTGTTATTCGTACTGATTCGTTTTCGCAAGGCGTTCTTCGCTTAACCTTGTTCAACGAAAAGGAAACGCCGGTGGCAGAGCGGTTGTGTTTTTTGCACCAGGCTTCGCTTGTGGCGAAACAACCAGAGATCTTTACCGATACGCTTTCTCTTTCGCCTAAAGACCGCAACTCGTGGAGACTGGAAGTTGACACCGCCAGCTGGTCTACTTACACTGTGCAGGTTTCAGATGCCGGCGAACAGGTGGAGGATCAGTTTTTAAGTAGCGTTTATCTCCGTTCCGATTTCTTTGCGCCCATTCATGAAGCAGACTGGTATTTGCAGAATGTTGACAGCATTAAACAGGAGGCACTGGATGCCTTGCTGATTACAGAACAGTGGGAGCGTTTTCGCTGGGCCGATTTGCTGAAGAATAATTTCCCGGTGATTGAATTCAAGCCCGATGCTTATCTCACCTACAGCGGAACGGTTTACGCCGGACGAAAATTAAAACCGCTGCGGGACGTTAATTTGATTCTCCAGGCCAAAGATTCTTCTGTTCATTTTCTGCAGGTAACCACCGACAGTTCGGCCACGTTCATCCTGGCAAACATGATTTTTTCCGACACGGTAAAGGTGTTTAACCAACCCAACAAACGCAAGTTTTTTGAGCCTGATGTAAAGATTGATTTTGTGATGGAAAATCGTTTTCACCCATTTCGCCGAAGCCTCCCGCCATCGCCATGGACGGTTGGCCTTCGCACAACAGATTCGATACCAGGCATGGTAAAAAAAGCGGTGGCTCAACGCGGCCTCCAGATCTTGCTGAATGAAAAAACCAAAATGATGGAAGAAGTGGTTGTTCGCACAAGGGCCAAAACGCCTAAGCAGGAGTTGGATGCGAAACTGAGTTCCGGTCTTTTTTCTTCCGGCGATGCCACCATTTTTGATTTTGTAAACGAGGATCAAACTTCGGCCATGGGCTATCAAAATATTCTCGACTGGATGCAGGGCCGTGTTGCGGGTTACCAGGCGGGCCGTAACGGAAGTGGTGATGTTGTTCCAATGATTCGTGGCCAGGTTGCGCAAATTTTTCTTGATGAAATGCCGGTTGACCCGGGTACTTTAAACAGCATATCCACGAATGATATTGCCATGATCAAAGTACTGCGTACTTCTGTAGCGGCTCGTGGTGGCGGCAGTGCGATTGCCATCTACACCCGCCGCGGCGATATGGGAAGCAGAAATTCGTCAACCCTGCTTACCAATGTACTGGCAGGGTACCAGTTGTCGCCCCCTTTCTTCTCCCCGGATTATTCTGAACCTGTTAACCAAAGCGTCACGGACACCCGGCCGATCTTATACCGCAGCACAGCACCACGACCTGTTGCCGGAGAGTACACTGCACCGGTCGTTTTTTACAACAATGATTCGGCAACAAGCTTCCAGGTAATTGTTTCCGGCTTTACCAAAAACGGCCGTCCCGTTTACCTGAAACAACTAATCAGCAGGTAATACAACCCGTATTTTTTAATTGCAAGAATGAGATTGCTAAGAGGCATTGCATTCTACAACGACCGTCTGAATTCAAAATGAAAACCTTTCCGTTCGTTTGAAATGCCGTACTGTATGGAGAGATAAGCCTTGCGATAAGGCACAAGAATCAACCCTGCGCCGTAACCATAATGCCAGTTGTTGGAGCGTTCGCCTTTCTTCCAAACCCGGCCCTGGTCAACAAATCCCATCACACCCATTTTGCCTTTAAAAAGTTTGGCCGGCGCATCAAAGAGATATTGTAGTTCGTTGTTGTTGTGATAAATAGTTTCGGCAAGAAAACGGTCGCGGCGATAGCCTCGCAACAGGTTTCCACCAATGGAATTCATCTGGTAAACTTCCGGTTCGCCAAACAAAGTAGCGGCGCCATTTTCAACGGAGAGAACAAGGTGATTGCCAAACGGGATGTAAAAACGGTTATAGGCTAGATAGTTTGTAACCAGCTTCGGCTGATTTAGATTGCGAACATGGGAAACACCTGCTGAAAACACCACGCCTTTTGTGGGAAGTAGCAGGTCATCTAACCGCTGCAACAAAAGATCGGCGCGGAAGCCAGCAAAATTCTTTGGCTTGTAGATGCCTTTACCCAGGCCGTCATCCATGTGTGTAAACAGGCGGTCATCATCGTTCAGCAGTTTTACCCGCTGCAAATACGAGGTCACCGACAGGCGGCTTTGCTTGCCCAATCTTCGCTGCAGGCTGGTGCTCAAAAGTGCTTCGCTGAAACGCAGGCGATGAAAATCGTTGTCGTTACTCAGTTCTTTTGTGTTGTTTCCCGGGCCATAGAAATTCATCCATTTTACCCAATCGTAGTTCGCATCTACAAACAGGCTCCAGCGCCCAATGACCTGGTTAAAAATTCCCTGGTAGCCAATGCTGAAGGCTTTTTGCGTAATGGAATAATTCAGGTAACCCCGGTTTTTATAACCGGTTGAGTCCACCGCCCAATCTTTGCTGAACCGGTTGTAACGCAGTCCTACAAAAATGCGGTCGTCGCTGCTATACAAAGCCGTCGGCCGCAGTCCTTCCCTTGAAGGATTGATGACATCATAAAACGGAATACCTGAAGGGGTAAAAGGGGTGCCGGCCAGCGGGTCGGCAGTTGTAGAAATAATCAGCGTGGTATCGCGTAGGAGAGAGTCTTTTTTTTGTGCCAGCGCCGAGGCGCTGGTAACCAAAAAACATAACTGCATCAGTACTCTCCAAACCAATCCCACACGATTCCACATAGCGAGTGCTTATAACACTACTCTTTAAAATTTGGTGCCAAACACGTCATCGCTAGCAACACAACCTTTTTTAAAAGTAAAACGTACTGCCTTATTGGGCGTTTGCCTTCTTTTTTAATGCACGGCGTGTACCATACGCTGCACCTGCAACTAACAGTATACTTAAGCCGCCATCAATAGGTGCATCAGTAGTATTGTTTGTTTGTGAAGCATCGGTGCTTGTGATGGGGTTGCTTGCATTACTTGCATAGGGATTGCTTTTAGGAATGCCGTTAGCCGATTTTTCGGTAGCGCCTTCCTGGCAGGATACTAAAAACAACAATGACATGGTAAGGGGTGTCAAAATTTTCATACTCGGTTATTTTGTACGCATCTTTTCCGCCAATCGTTTCAGGATTGCCTTTGCATGATCCGGAATAATTGAACAGGATAAAAAAAGGTGTTCAAGGAAACACTACAATAATTGTTCCCTACTGTTCTAAAACTGGCTTGCCCGTTTCAAATTGGGTATAAATACGGGACAAAATGGTGAATAACCACACCTCAAATAATTTTTTCAACAAATATCTTCTACAGTTCATCGCTTATTTTTAGCAATACGTCTTTATGATGACTTGTGTTAAAGCTCATCTTCTATATTTGCGTGCTGCTATTAAAATTTATCCTACTCTTTAAAACATTGCCATTGCAAATCAGCTCTAACCTTTCCACTTGTTAAATGAACTACGCCTACCGGCAGGCAAACAACCAAAGTGTTATCATGAAATATTTAATTGATTCGTGTCCATAAGCCACTTAAAATAGAATAAATGAAAAAACCACTCCTCGCCGCCTTCTGCCTGTTTCTGGGTGTATTTGTTTTTGCACAAGCACCAAAAAATGTAATCCTGTTGCTAAACATTGGCCAGTCCAACGCCGTTGGAAGAGCCCAGCCCGATCCCAGAAATGAAATCCCGCCAACTCCCGGAACCTACTGGTTTAAAAAAAGTACCAACACGCTGGAACCTTTGATCGATGGGATTGGTGAAGATATTTCCCATGCCACTGAACGAAGCATGAACCCAATGCTTGGAAAGCGCATAAAAGAGCTGACGGGATATGATGTGATTATCGTTCCGGCTGCCGTTGGAAATACCTTCATCAGTGCCTGGCAACGCGAAGAAAACGCCTTGTATGCAAGAGCGAAACAGATTTGGCAGGCTGCCATTAACTATTGCAATACGCACAATATCACCGTTGTTAATAAGTATGCGCATTGGTTACAAGGCGAGAATGACGCCGGTGGCACCGAAACAGATGGCTATTACGTAATGCTGAATGATTTGGTGAATGACCTGGTAAGCGATATGGGCGTTGAAAAGGTTTTTGCCACGCGAATTGGTTACGATCCGCAGTACACTTCGTCTGCCAACAGCGAAAAGATCATGAAGGCACAAAAAATCCTGAATTATAATCATCCCAATTTTATTCTGTCTAGTGTTGCTCCTCCTACATTTACGTATGCCAACGGCAAAATGTCCTCGGACCTCACGCATCACACCCTGCTTGGTTTAAACCAGGTAGCGGAGGAAGTGGCAAGCGCTATACAACTGTATCGCAGTACAGGCGGGAAGCCGGTACTTACCGAGAATGTAGCTTCGCTGCAGTCGGTAACCAGTGGCGAAATCAACCTTACGCCAAATTGGTCATTTGGATTTAATAATACATTGGACGAGGCAAATGGCAATGTCATTATCAAACCAACACACAGAAGCTGGATTAACCCCGGTAGCGCCACTTATACAAACGAGGGATATGTAATCCGTCCAAACACCGGTTTGGCCACCTCGCGGTCCTTTACCTCGAACGTGTTTACTTTAGAAATGAGGTTCAAGATGAACACCCCTGAAGCCTGGACCGCTGTTCTTGGAAGAGGGCGGAGCGGTGATAAAAACAAATTTGTTCTCTATCACAATACAACCACTTCTACGGTGCATATAGAATTTGGCACACGGGACGAAGTTTTTGCCTGGGATGTTTCCAATATAAATATGAGCAGCCTTCATACCATGAAATTGACACAGGCAAATGGTGTGCTGCGCCTGTTTATCGACGGTACAAAAATCGGGGACGACAAACCCTCAACAGCTCCCTTCACCATGTCTATGATCGGTATGGGTGCAGAGTCGCACACAACAGACATGGATGGTGTAATTAACTCCTTCAGCATTCGGAACACGGTTGATAATAACTCCACTTTACCACTCAAATTCAAATCATTTAAAGCCACCAATATCAAATGAAAAAAATAGTCTTCATGCTGCTTATCGCAGGCCTTTTTTCCTGTTCAAAGAAAGATATCCAGGAAACATTACCCGCCGGCAATTATTATATCAGGGTTGCTGCGATTGAAGCAAACGGCTCACGATCGTATACACCAATAACCCGGGTACAATCGGGAAAAGTTGCCGTTGAGTTTGAAACTGCTGATGTTTCCGGCATCCAGGAGTACCAGGTGGAAGTTTCGGCTGACGGCACCAATTTCGCAGCACGTAAAACAATTGCAGCCGACCAACAGCATCCAAACAAACTATACAGCGATACATTGATACTGAAATAAAAAGCAGCGATATTTAATTTTTAAGGCGAATCGGGAGATTCGCCTTTTTTATAAACACAAAAGCCCCCAAGTTTTACTTAGAGGCTTTGCATTACACACATATGAGAAAAAATGCTGTAGGGGGAGGGTTCGAACCTCCACGGGGCAGTTAGCAGGAGCGCAAAGTTTAGTGGTCAACCCTGGTCGGCCTTACCA
>DATKHJ010000323.1:0-4910 GCA_035510335.1 Flavisolibacter sp.
GCAAATTCTTAAAAGAAATTTAATGCTATGTTAAAAAAGCTTTTATATTTGGCAACACTAGTAGCGTTTTAATTATTTCCGTTCCGTCTTTTCCGAAAACTTCCTTGCTATAACACACGTTTTTTAAACCAGTTCCGCATATGAGAAAATTTTTATTCTTTTTTCTCATGAGCACCCTTGTGCACATGAGTTATGCTCAAAATCGAACCATTAGTGGTATTGTTACCTCGCCCAACAAAGACCCTCTTGCCGGTGTATCGGTAACCATCCCAAACACCACAACAGGTACTGTAACAAATTCCTCAGGAAGTTTTTCCTTGAGTGTGCCGTCGGCAACCAGAGCACTTGAGGTTTCTTATGTTGGTTACAAAAGACAGAGAGTACCCATTGGTTCAGCAAATTTTCTGAACATTGTTATGGAAGAAGGCTCCGAATCACAATTAGAAGAAGTGATTGTCGGTGCCGGTGGTATTGCCTCCCGCCGAAGAGACCAGGGGTACGCCACAACACTTGTTACATCGGAAAAGCTGACGGCAGCAAAACCGGTAAACATTGCCGGTGCCTTAACCGGAAAGGTTGCGGGTTTACGAATCAATGCTACCAACGGTGGTGTTAATCCATCGTTCCGGGTGGTATTAAGAGGACAGCGTTCCATTACTGGTAATAACCAGGCATTGATTGTGTTGGACAATGTAATTGTGCCGAACGAACTGCTGGGTAACCTGAACCCTGAAGATGTTGAAAGTGTGGTCGTACTGAATGGTGCCGGTGCATCTGCCTTGTATGGTTCAGAAGCATCAAATGGAGCCTTGTTAATTACAACCAAGAAGGGGTCCCGTTCAAAGCCTGAAATTCGTTTTTCTAACACCTACACCATCGAAGAGACATCTTACTTTCCGAAACTTCAACAACAGTTTGGTGCGGGTGCCACAGCTAACTTCCCGGTTTATACACCGTATGAAAACCAGCAATACGGACCCGCTTTTGATGGTACAATAAAACCAGTTGGCCAGCCTTTAGCTGATGGCAGTATTCAGATGCTGCCTTACGCCCCGGTTAACGGTAAAAACAGCTTTTGGCAACAAGGGCGCACCAATCAAACCGATGTTTCTTTATCTGCCGGTGACGACCGTAGTTCCCTGTTTATCTCTGCGCAGTACATCGATGGTGTGGGCACAACGCCAAAAGATAAATTCAATAAATCCACTGTTCGTTTCAATGGACGTCGCCAATTTTCCAGGGCACTTAGTTTTAATTTTCAAACGGCCTATACGCAAAACCGGTATGATATTACCAGCCAGACCGGAACCATCTACGCAGAGTTGATGCAGACCCCTGCCAACATTCAGATCACCAATTATCAGAATTGGAAAACTGATCCATATGCAACACCTGATGGCTATTACAACCCCTTTTACAGAAACCCATACTTCCTGTTAGATAACAACCGCCAGTACACAAGAAACGACTATCTTACTGCAAGTGCAGAGTTGAAGTTTGCGCCGCTTGCATGGTTAGACTTTACTTACAGACTCGGCATCACTACCCGAAACAATGACGTAAAGGGAACAACGGATAAATATGCTTATTCGGACTTTGCAAGAAATACAACGCTTGGCAGTTACAAGAAAACAGACATCACCGGAAGCGTTTCGGAAAGCTCTTTTTATTCCACACGGTTGAATTCAGAATTTCAAGCGGCTGTCCGCCGGACATTTGGCGATTTCAATATGAGGCTGACAACTGGCGTTAGTGTTCGTCAAGACCAGAGCAAAAGCCTGTCGGCTTCTGTTGCCGGGTTGGTTGTGCCAGGATTGTTTAACCTTTCCAATACCCTGACGACACCAAGTGCCAGCCAGGCAACCTATAAAGGTCGCCAGATTGGTGCCTACGGCGATTTTAATATTGGCTATAAGCGTTGGATTAACTTACACGCTACCGGCCGGAATGATTGGGTTTCTGTGCTGAATCCGGATTTTCGCTCTTTCTTTTATCCCGCAGTAGATATTGCCATTACCCCAATGGAATTTATCCCCGCATTGGCCAATTCAAAAGTGATCAGTATGCTTAAGCTGCGCGGCGGATGGTCAAAGGTTGGACAGGTTAATACAGGCGGCGGTGGCAACTTTGGTGCTTATCAGCTTGCGCCTACTTTCAGCCAGGCCTATGGATTCCCGTATGCAAACGGTGGCGGTTTTACGCTGGATAACCGCATTGTGTCAAGGGATTTACGTCCGGAGATTACAAAGGGATGGGAAGCTGGTATTGACGCAGGTTTTTTCAGAAACCGGTTGAATGCTAACCTTACCTGGTACAGCACCCGTACCTCCGATCAAACAGTTGTTACAAGTGTATCATCGGCTACGGGCTTTAGTTCATACTTATTAAATGCAGCCCTTACCAGTAGTTCGGCCATTGAACTTACATTGTCTGCTACCCCTATAAGCACAAAAAATTGGATGCTGAATATTGGCGGTAACTATAACTATGTTATTGAAAATGATGTACTGGCCATTACAGCGGATATCGGTAATATATCACTGGGTAATGGTTCGTACGCAATTGTAGGTGAGCCTTTCCCTGTTATTTATGCCACAGCTTATAAAAGAGATCCGCAAGGCCGGGTGATTGTCGATCCGGTTACGGGTTATCCGCAGCGAAACGACGTGAACAAAGTGCTGGGTAGTGCCGTGCCGGTACACACTCTCGGGCTAAACTTTGATTTGTCATATAAAAGTTTCCGTCTTACCTCGCTGGCAGAATACCGCGGTGGTTACGTAACTTATATGAACAATACAACTGCTTTCGATTTTTCGGGTGGTGGTTTGGCTACTGTAGCCTTCAACCGCGAACGGTTTGTGTTTCCTAATTCGTCTATTCCCGATCCCAACAAACCCGGCGAATACATTGCCAATACAAATATTACCGTTAGAGATGGTGGCTATGGTTTCTGGACACAAGCTCCACGTACTGGTGTAGCCGAAAACTATGTAGCTTCTGGTGCTTTCTGGAAACTGCGGGAGGTAACATTGTCGTATGATCTGCCGGAAAGGATTTTACAGCGTGCAAAGTTTATCAAACGGGCAACGGTTAGTCTTCAGGGAAGAAACCTGCTTATGTTTTTGCCGAAAACAAACCTTTACACGGATCCGGAGTACAGCGACAACGGTAGTGGAAGTAATGGAATGGGCGTTGCCGGTATTGCCAGCCCTCCGCCTTCCCGTTACTATGGCGCCACGATTTCTCTAACATTCTAAACTCACTTGAAAATGAAGAAAAAGATCTCTATCATAATGGGGGCCTCGCTTATCATGCTTGCCTCCTGTAAAAAGTTTCTGGACATTAACGAAGACCCGAACAGGGTTACTGAAAATACGCCGGAGCTTGTTATGCCACAATCATTGACAGGAACAGCGAATATTGTAAATGTTGATTACAATTCTTACGGAGCAGACCTGATGTACCGGGCAAACGCGGGGGGCTTTAGTGGCTTTGGCACCGTGATCAGTTACGATTACACAACCGGCACACTAACCAATTTATGGTCAGGGCCATATGATAACTTGGAAGACTATAAGTACATCAAAGACAAAACAACCGGTGAACAAAAGTATGTTTATTACAATGCCATTGCCCGGATTATGATGGCGCATAACTACCAGTTGCTGGTTGATACTTACAATGATGTGCCTTACACTGAAGCTTTGAATGGCGCGAACAACATCAGTCCGAAATATGACAAAGCAGAAGCAATTTACAAGGACCTTGCTGCCCAGATTGATACGGCTATCAGCTTAATCAATACAGGGATTGCCAACTCGTTGACTGTACAGCCATTAACAGCCGCTAGTGATCCCTTGTTTAGCCAGAGCGGACCAAATATGACTCTCTGGAAGCAGTTTGCAAATACTATTAAGTTGCGGATTGTTCTCAGGGCTGGAAACAAGGTGCAGTTTAACAATACTACGTTTAGCCCCGATGGATTTTTGACAATCGACGCTATGTTGAATCCCGGCTTTGTTAAGATCGCTGGCAAGCAAAATCCTATTTGGCCTTACAGCGTCACCAATACAGCTTCTGCTTCATCGCGTCTTCCTTCTTATTTTTCACTTTCTTTCTACGATGGCACAAAAATCAACGATCCGAAACGTGGTGCTGCCGTATTTAGAAACTTCCCAAGTACCGCCGCTAACCAGTTAGGAAACGAAACAAATCCAAATCCACCCAACAGCGTAGTGCCTAATTATTGGTTTAAGGGCACCAGCGGTACCGTGTATGATAAAGTTGGGATTTACAAAGGATTTGACGCCGGGCTGCCGTTATTACTTGCTGCTGAAAGCTATTTCTTGCAGGCAGAAGCAATGGTAAGAGGTATTATTACTGGTGATGCGAAGACTGCTTTTAACAAAGGAATTGAGGCTTCGTTTACGTATCTCTACAAGGATAATACAAACACAGTACCTGGCTCAGGTGCGTACAGCGCTCCGGTTGCAGATGCCACTGCTTATCGCACGGCAAATGCAACGAACAACTTGGTGAACTTCGATTTAGCGGCAAGCAACGAAGAAAAAATTGAAGCCATCATTACGCAGAAGTACATCGCGTTGACCATGATTCATTCTCACGAGGCATGGAACGAGTATCGCAGAACAGGCTATCCTCGTGTAACCGGCAGCGGGCCAACGCAAACAATGGCCTCAACCGTGTCGGTTTCCACAAGACCGGATAAAATGCCAGCAAGAGTTCTCTATCCAAGTTCAGAATTCAATACCAATGCTGCTAATGTTCCGAAAGAGGTAGACAAGTTCAAAACATTAATTTTCTGGGCTAAATAATTACAAATACTTTATTATGAACGTATATATAAAACTTGCCTTGGTTGCTTTAATTGCCAGTTGTCTTACTGGTTG
>DATKHJ010000324.1:0-6604 GCA_035510335.1 Flavisolibacter sp.
AAAACAATCCTTACGAGCAAACGGCATACATTCTTAAAAAAATAGAAAAAGCATTAGCGCAGGCCGGTGCTTCTTTGCAGGATGTGGTTCGCACAAGAATGTTTGTAACCGATATTTCCCGCTTTGACGAATATGCCAAAGCACACGGCGAAGCCTTCGCCAAGATCAAGCCCTGTACGTCCATGATTGAGGTAAAGGGTTTGGTTTCGCCGGGATATTTAATTGAAATTGAAGCCACCGCTATTCTTTCCGCATGAACATCGAATCACTTCAGCAGCACTGCCTTTCCAAAAAAGGCGTAACCGAAGAAACGCCATTTGGTCCCGATAACCTGGTTTACAAAGTTGGCGGTAAAATGTTTTTACTGGCTTCGCTGGACGCCGATCCACTGCAGTTTAATGTAAAATGCGATCCCGACGAAGCCGAACAGCTCCGCGATCAATACCCCTGTGTACTGCCCGGCTATCACATGAACAAAAAACACTGGAACACCATTGTTGTTGATGGCTCTGCCGGCGATAAATTGCTTCGCCAATGGATCGACGCTTCTTACCAGCTTGTTTTTGATAGCTTGCCCAAAAAAACAAAACAAGAAATTTCCCAATGATCGTTTCCAAACTGCCAAACGTAGGCACCACCATATTTACCACCATGAGTGTTTTGGCTGTTCAACACAATGCCATCAATCTTGGTCAGGGCTTTCCCGATTTCCCCATGAATGAAGAACTGATTGCCCTGGTGAGTGAGGCCATGCGCAACGGCTTCAACCAGTACACTCATATGAATGGCTACATTCCGTTGCGGGAAGCCATTGCTGAAAAAGCGGAATACCTCTATCACAATGAAATTCATCCCGATACACAAATTACGGTTACTCCCGGTGGCACTTATGCGTTGTACACAGCCCTCACCACTATTTTGCAGCCCGGCGATGAAGTGATGGTGTTTGAACCGGCATACGACAGTTACATTCCGGCTATTGAATTAAATGGTGCAAAAGCGGTAAGAATTCAACTGACATTCCCGGAATATAAAATTGACTGGGCGGAAGTAAAGAGCCGGGTCACTGCAAAGACAAGGGCCATTATGATCAACTCGCCGCACAACCCAACTGGTGCGGTGTTATCGGCAAACGATATTGCCGAATTAAGGGAGGTCGTCAAAGACACGCAAATCATCATCATCTCCGATGAGGTGTACGAGCATCTCATTTTTGACGATTACCAACACGAAAGCATTTTAAAATATCCCGATCTGCTGGAGCGAAGTTTTGTTTGCTCATCGTTCGGAAAAGTGTATCACTGCACGGGATGGAAACTCGGTTATTGCATTTCATCACCAGCCCTCATGAACGAGTTCCGAAAGATTCACCAGTACAATGCCTTTAGCTGCGATACGCCGAAGCAGGTTGCGCTGGCAACATTTCTAAAAAAGAAAGAGGCCTATCTCGGCCTCGGTCATTTCCTGCAACAAAAAAGAGATTACTTCCAGGCGGGAATGAGCGGCACAAAGCTCAAAGCCCTGCCCACACACGGCAGCTATTTTCAAATTTATTCCTACGAAGGTTTGTCAGATCTAACCGAAAAAGAATTTGCCATTCAGCTTACCAAAGAAGCCGGTGTAGCTACCATCCCGGTTGCCGCTTTTTACCAGGACGAAGTAAACAACAAGGTGCTTCGTTTTTGCTTTGCTAAAAAAGAGGAAACACTGGATGCTGCCATTGAGCGACTGATCAAATTGTAAAAAAGCCAGTCTGAAGAAAAACTTGTTTTGCTTTTCTCTTTAATCGTATATTTGCGATATAAGATTAAAAAATGGCGATTCACAAAAAAGAAGAGTTTGGAAAAAAAGAACAGGAACTGGCAGAATTTGCAAAGGCCCTCAGTCACCCGGCCCGCATTGCTATTTTAAAAGTATTGGCGCAAAAGAACGAATGCATTTGCGGAGAGATTGTTGACGTATTGCCCCTAGCGCAATCAACGGTTTCGCAGCACCTGAAGGAACTGAAGAACGCTGGCCTGGTTTCCGGTACGGTAGATGGTCCCCGATCCTGCTATTGCATTAACTGGAAGGCGTTTGAAAAGTTCACTACCGACATCAACAGTCTTTTTACCAACCTGAAAGCAAAGAATGAAAAAGCCTGCTGTTAGTCTAAGAGAAAAAGAGTTGTGAGGAAAAGAGGAAAGCGCTGATTCTTTTCTTCTTCAATTTTTCTCAACTCAAAATCTCAATCCCTTGCCTTTGATTATCTAACCTCATAAATCAAAACAATGAACAACGAAACTGAATTGAAAGAACTGGTGAAAGAAAAATACGGCCAGATTGCCAATCAATCTTTGCAGCAAAACCTAAGCTCCTGTTGTGGCGCCGGCGGCTGCGGAACTGATGGCACTTACACCATTATGGCCGATGATTACACCAGCCTGGAAGGCTATAACCCTGATGCAGACCTGGGCCTGGGCTGCGGCTTGCCCACACAGTTTGCAAAAATTAAAAAAGGCGATGTGGTAATTGACCTGGGAAGCGGCGCTGGTAACGATGCGTTTATTGCCCGCCACGAAACAGGCGAAACCGGTAAGGTGATCGGCATTGATTTTACGCCTGCCATGATTGAAAAAGCCCGCAGGAATGCGGAAGTCCGAGGCTTTCACAACGTGGAGTTTCGCCAGGGCGACATTGAAAAAATGCCGGTAACGGCTAACACCGCAGATGTGATTGTCAGCAACTGTGTGCTGAACCTTGTGCCCAACAAAGAGGCGGTAATCAAAGAGATTTACCGTGTGCTGAAACCAGGCGGCCATTTTTCAATTTCCGATATTGTGTTGGAAGGTGAGTTGCCGGCCGGCATTCAACAGGCAGCTGAAATGTATGCAGGCTGCGTGGCCGGTGCCATTCAAAAGCAAGACTATCTTCACCTGATTGAAGCAGCCGGTTTTCAACAAATCACTGTTCAAAAAGACAAAACGATCAACATTCCGGACGATATCTTAAAACAATACCTGAACGACGAGCAACTTCTTGCTTTCCACCAGTCGGGCACCGGTATAAAAAGCATTACGGTGTATGCAGAAAAACCTACGGAAGAAGCCTGCTGCAAACCAGGATGCTGCAACTAAAAAACGGGTAAAAACCTTTACAAAATGCACAAAGCATTTTTATGAAAAAGAGACTTCTTTTTGTTTGCGTTGAAAACAGTAACCGCAGCCAGATGGCGCAGGCCTTTGCCAGTATTCACGGAGGTGAGAGGGTAGAGGCCTTTAGCGCCGGTTCGCGGCCATCAGGTGTCATTAATCCAAAGGCTATTGCCGCCATGAAAGAGTTGAATTATGATTTGTCGGCCCACAGCTCAAAATCGCTGGAAGAAGTAAAATCGGTTGCCCCTTTTGATGCCGTAGTGACCATGGGTTGCGGCGATGCCTGTCCGTGGATGCCGGCCAAACAATTTATCGACTGGCAAATTCCCGATCCGCGGGCCATGAATGAAGAAGACTTTCGGCAGGTGAGAGATGGCATTGAGCAAAAGGTAAAAGCGTTGCTCAGGGAATTGGAGTAGCAAGACTAACGGCTATTTCAGCAAACCTGTTAATCCTTCCCAAATCCCGTCAAACCGCGGTTACTTTGCGCAAACTTTTGTTGTGCAGCCGACTGTTTTTTCCCGAACGCAATACATTCTCCTGTTTTCTTTTTTAGCGCTGGTGTACATCATCGGGCTTTTTGTACCGTTGATGGACAACGACTCGGCGCACCACGCAGTCATTGCACTGCGCATGTACCTCACCGGCGATTATGTCAGCCTGGTTGATCATGGAAAAGATTACCTGGATAAGCCGCACCTGCACTTCTGGTTATCAGCGTGGAGTTATTCCATCTTTGGCGTCACCGGTTTTGCTTACAAGGCCCCTTCGTTCCTGTTTACTGTTCTCGGTACCTATTCTACTTACCGTTTGGGAAGAACGCTGTACAATAGCGAGCTGGGCAGATTGGCTGCGCTGATTGTGGCATCTGCGTTTGCATATATTCTCGCCAACAACGATGTGCGGATGGATGCCATCCTTACTGCGTCCATCATTTTTGCTACCTGGCAGGCCGTTGAATGGGTGAACGGGAAACGGGCTTTGAATGCCATTGGCGCTGCATTAGGATTGGCACTTGGCTTTTGCACAAAAGGACATATTGGTGTGGTGATACCGGTGTTTGGCGCTGCCTTTTATATACTGTACCGCAAAGACTGGAAGAGTTTTTATCACCCGCAACTGCTGTTAATCCTGCTGGCGTTTGCGGTGTTTATTGCGCCGGTTGTGTACTGTTATTACCTGCAGTTTGATTTGCACCCGGAGAAAGTGATTCGCGGAAAGAGCGGCCGCTCCGGCGTTGAATTTATCCTTTGGCAGCAAAATTTTGAACGCTTCCAGGGCGACTCCTTCGGTGCAGATGGAAAGAATGATTACTTCTTTTTCTTTCACTCTTTTCTCTGGGCTTTTGCACCGTGGAGCATCCTTGCTTTTCTGGCGTTTATTAGCCGCTTAAAAGGTTTTGCCAAACGGCAGCAGGAATGGCTCACCACCTCCATGTTTGCGCTAATGCTGCTTTTAATGACCTTCTCCGGTTTTAAATTGCCGCACTATCTCACCATTATTTTTCCCACCACAGCGGTATTAACAGCATCCTACCTTGTTGGACAAAGAGAGAGGGGCAAAAGCCTGAAAGGTTTGCTGATAACACAGGTTGTTATTTGTGTGTTGTGCCTTCTCATCGCCGGTGCCGTAAATGTGTGGGCTTTCCCGGTTGAAAAAGCGTTTGTGATCTTTGGCTTTCTTTTTCTCTGCGGCTTCTGCGTTTCTTTTTTGTTGCGGTTAAAATCAAACCTTCAAAAGCTGGTTGGTGCATCAGTGCTTACTACGTTACTTGTTTTTTTTCTGCTAAATGCAAACTTTTACCCGCAGTTGCTTACTTACCAGGGCGGCAACCAAATGGCATTTGCAACAAAAGAAAAGGTGGATGCGAAGAAGGTGTATTTCTGGCCGGGCATCTACAGTTCATCGTATAATTTTTACACCAGCGAATTGCGAAAAGAGTTTTCGGACAGCGTCTTGCAATTGCCTTCGCCGGTGTGGGTTTTAACCGACATAAACAGGTTAGAAGAACTAAAAGCAAAAGGACTTGCGCCAATGGAAATAATTGAGCAGCCCGACTACGAGATCACCACCATGCAACTGCCGTTTATCAATCCTGCCACACGGGAGAAGGAGTTAACGAAAATGCTGCTGGTAAGAGTGAAATGATTTCCTATTAACCCCAGCCTTCAGGCTGGGGAGATGAAAGAGCCACTCTCTCACTGGGCTTTAGCCCAAGAGTAATATTTGGGTTAAAGCCCGATGTCTGTGTAATATATTCACTTCCCCCAGCCTGAAGGCTGGGGTTTTATAGATATGGAGTAAGAAGCTTTGGAATCTGTCTCCTCATTCCAACAAAACGCTTCACTAAAAATTATTCGATGCCATTCTTAAAAGAAGCACGGCATTGCAAACACAAACAATCATCTCCCAAGTTTACCCATGCCTTATTTTTAGGCCATGCAACGGACCGTAAGTGCTGAAAAAATTTTCACCGGGACAGATTGGCTTTATAACCAGGACATCATCATTGAAAACGGCATTGTAAAAGACATTGAGCCTAACGGCAACGTGTTTGTGAAAGAAGACGCCGACCACTTTCTTGCCCCAGCATTTATCGACTTCCAGGTGTATGGCGCAGCCGGTAAGTTATTGTCGGTTTATCCTTCTGCCGATACGTTGCAAACGATGCACGAAGTGTTTGCAAAAGAAGGCACCTGTCTTTTTCAGCCCACGCTGGCCACCAATACCATTGCTGTTTTTAAAAAGGCCATCGATGCAGTGCGAGACTATTGGCAGGCAGGTGGCAAAGGCGTGCATGGTTTGCACCTGGAAGGCCCTTGGATTAATCCACTAAAACGAGGCGCACATGTTGAAGCCTTTGTGCACTCGCCAACCCTTGAAGAAGTAGAAGACTTGCTGACCTACGGCAAAGACGTGATAAAAACCATTACGCTTGCACCGGAAGTGTGCAGTACCGAAGTCATTGCGTTAATTCTCTCCCACAACATTGTGATTTCTGCCGGCCATAGCAATGCCACCTGCAGCGAGGCGATGCAGTCGTTCGACAGCGGCATTACAACGGTTACGCATCTTTATAATGCCATGAGTTCCCTGCATCACCGCGAACCGGGACTGGTCGGTGCATCGTGGCTGCACACAGACGTGGCGGCCAGCATTATTCCCGATGGTCATCATGTTGATTTTTTAGTGATAGCCATTGCCAAAAAACTAATGGGCGAACGCCTGTTTGCTATTACCGATGCGGTAACCGAAACAACCGAAGGACCTTACCAGCATTACCTGGCAGGCGATAAATACGAATGCAACGGAACACTCAGCGGCTCGGCCATTAGCATGCACGAGGCATTTTACCGGTTGGTAACAAAGGTTGGAATAGAAGTGGAAGAAGCGCTTCGCATGTGTTCGCTATATCCGGCAAGGGTAATGAAGATAGAGCACCTGTATGGCAAAATTGCGCCGGGTTTCGC
>DATKHJ010000325.1:0-2056 GCA_035510335.1 Flavisolibacter sp.
TGATGGAGGGAAATACCGGCCAAAAAGACCTTTGTTTTCTGTCCACCACTCAATGTTTTTAGCTTTCGAAACAAATCGATGTCCCCTAACTTCCAATCATCCAGCGCAGTTTTGCAACGCTCTTCAATCGTCCAGTCATCATCCAGCAAAGCATAGGCTTCTTCTGTTGCGTTTCCGGAAAGAATCTCTTTTAGGGCTGCCAGCTTCCCATCTATGCCTAACGCTTGGGCAACGCTTAGATGGTCATATTGTCCAAAAAGCTGCGGTATGTAGTATGGCCTTGCTTGTGCTGCTACCTTTCCACCGGAAGGAAGCAACTTGCCAGCAATCATTTTCAGTAAAGTGGATTTTCCTGAACCATTGTTGCCAATCAACGCTATTTTGTCGTAGTCGTTTACGGTTAAATCAAGCTTGTCGAACAGTAAATCTTTATTGGGATGTAGATAGGAAATGTTCTGTAAAAGGAGCATAATTTCTTTCTTTAAAGATGAGTCGATGACCAAGCCGTCTAAGGCTTGTTGTCTTTAACGATGTGAAAGAAATGATTGATTACATCCGGCTTATAAGTTTGAAGAGTGCAAATATAAAAAATAAAAATTGGGTAAGATTTTCGGTAGAGGCAATAACGGTAAACACATTGCCGTCAGGCGGAGCAATAGCGCTGTGTCAGCCTGGCGAAAGTACAAATGTTGGTTTATAAAACTGCAGTTCAGCCCATGTTCTTCAGCCCCGCTTGCGGCAACGCGCTGTTAGGTGCATGCCTCGTTACAGTGTCGATCAGAAGATAATATTTATTTTTGCGCCATGACAATGACAGTGATGTTATAACCGCCTTCCCCAGGCTTTACGCACAAGCTTTGCACTACTTATATCAGTTTGTGCCTTTTACATTTTTGCCCCACTTAATCATTATGGATTGAAAACAAGCACGTTTCTAAACGCGGCTTCTATTTTCCCATGTGATCTAAAACTCAATTATTATGACAGATCTACTAAGTCAACAAGAAATAAGGCAGTTTATTAATGATGGTTTCATTCGCATCGAAAATGCTTTTTCGTCGCAGGTGGCCGACGAAGTGGTGAACACCTTATGGAAAGATATACCCTTCGACAGGTCAAACCCGGCCACCTGGACCGAGCCGGTGGTTCGCCTGGGCATGTATACGCAAGACCCTTTTATTGAATCAGTAAATACGCCTAAGCTACAGGCAGCTTATAATCAATTAGTCGGTCAAGACCGATGGATTCCCTGCCGAAGTATAGGAACGTTTCCGGTACGATTTCCGGCCGCTAAGCAACCAACTGATACCTGGAAGCATGTCGATGTAAGTTTTCCGGGCAGTGATCCCCAAAACTATTTTGAATGGCGTGCCAATGTCCGCTCAAAGGGAAGAGCCTTGTTGCTATTGGTCTTCTACTCAAATGTCAGTGAAAACGATGCGCCGACCATCATTTATAAACAGTCGCACGTGGACGTTGCGAAGCTTTTGTGGAACGAAGGGGATAACGGTCTTTCCTTTATGGAACTTGCTGGTAAGTTAAATGACCTTCCAACTCGTGAAGAGGTCTATGCCACGGGTCAGGCAGGTACTGTTTACCTATGCCATCCCTTTTTGGTCCATGCTGCGCAGGCTCACCGGGGTACGACCCCTAAGTTCATGGCGCAGCCTCCTTTGTTGCTTCGTGGGGAGTTAACCATTGCAAATTCAGATAGAGGATGCGCTCCCGTGGAAGAGGCGATTCGTCTAGCGGCAGAATAAGTCGTGAAGATTATCCGGAAAAGAGGTTGTCGAATCGACGGCCTCTTTTCCGGATTGCACATAACGTCAGACTGCTTGTCGTGTAGCGGTATTGGCAATTCTGCCGGAGATTGATCTTCTAATGTACACAAAATGTTCGTCCCTTCAATAGGGGTACTTCAGCAGCGATTTTATCAAGCTAATATTAGCGGTAGTTGTGCCTATCTGATTACGGTTTGATCCGGTAGAGCTTTGTATTCTTTGTTTCTGTCCTTTTGGGAAATGTTCGTAGCAATCACATCTCTTGAAGTGTAAAG
>DATKHJ010000326.1:0-7902 GCA_035510335.1 Flavisolibacter sp.
GATAAAACCATGGAGTAAACGAACACTCCCACAACAACCAGCAAGATACTTGACAGCGCCGTCATGATGCGTTTGTTGTACTTCTTACGCAGCTCATAGGCGCCATATTCTTTGTTCCGGCCTTCAAAGACCAGGTCAAGAATATCAGATTGTAAGATTTTATTCGGTTCCATTTTAATCGTTTGTAGTTAGATGCTACTCAAATTCTTTTCCATAAAATTACTGGCCGTTTCTTTGGCGGGCCAGCTCGAGAACGGTTTGCTCCTGCGGCGTGATGTCGATGATGGCATAACGCTGTACGCCATTAATGTTCATCTCGTCAAGGATGTCCACAGCGCGGCCGTACTTGGCAACAACGTCTGGCTTAATTACAACTACGAGGTCACGATCAAGACAGGCAACCTCATCAGCTACTCCTGTTTTTTCGTCGTTGCTGTCCCAGATTTTTTTACAGGCATCGTTGTGTACGTGTGCTGCAATAACCTGTGCTCTCTTGTCCTGAATTACCTTCCGGATGCCCGGCGCTTCAGGTGTAGGAAAAGAACTGGTCATGAAGTTGGAACCATCGGCCAACAACTCTCCCTCGTAATAATACACGTTGTTTTCGCCGAGGAGAATTGTCATCAAGCCCGACTTCACCACTTCCATCTGCTTGGTTTCGTCCTGCTCTTTTTTCGGCATGTTTAACTTGGTGGTGTTCGGCGTGCTCATCGTTGTCGTGTAAATAAAGAACGTGATAAGCAGGAAACCTAAATCCACCATTGGCGTCATGTCCACACGGGTCGATTGCTTCTTGGCTTTCTTGACCCCGGGGCCTTTCTTATGGCCACTATCGCCACCCGAATCCATTTGTGCCATATCGGTAAGTTTTACGTTTTAAAAAATTGTTTACTCTGCAGCCCTTCTCGGGTTTTTAAATAGTTCGGTTCCTTCCGGTACACCACGAGGATCTGTAACCAACTGAAACTTAAATACCTCGTTAATGCGAAACGCATCAATCACTCCTTTGAAAGAAGGGAAGGCAGCGCTGTTATCGCCTTTGATGAGGTAGTTTGGTTGCAGTTTCATATCAGTGTGAGAGCGGAATACATCATTTGCACTGGCTACCCACTGCGCCAGTTCGTTGTTGGTGGAGTCAACCGGGATACCTGTCTCCGGTACTTTTTCACCACCCAAACGAGCCTTCAGCTGCGAAAATGGAACACCTACAAGCGGCTCATTTTTGAACGCCTGTTTTTCCGCATCGGTAAGCCCCAGCTTTTTGGCTGCGTTTACCGAAGAGATGATCTCGCTATATAAAATATCCCTGTTCTCTGCTTTTAACACAGTAATGTTCAGGAATACTTTCCCGGCGGAATCAAAAGAAACGATCATTCCATCCTGCTCCTTCAGTTTATCAGCGGAAACCGATTTCGGTGTTTTCACCGTAATTCTTTCCGGCGGCTTAAACTTTGTTGCCAGGATGAAGAAAGTAAGAATCAGGAAGGCCACGTCCACGAACGGTGTCATGTCGAAGTCCGTACTCTTCCTGGGAATTTTGACACTTGGCATAGTTGAATAAAAGTTTGTATTGAGAGTGAATTGGTTTGTTTATTCCATAATCACAGCAGTGCTTATTTGTACAAAGAAGCAAAAGACTGTGTTAAAGTGAAACCAGATTCGTCAATACCATAAGTGATGCTGTCAATTTTCGTAGTAAAGATGTTGTACATAACCAGGGCAAACGCAGATGTACCGATACCAAACGCGGTGTTGTACAGGGCCTCAGAGATACCAAGGGCAAGCGCACCGGCATCGCTACCGCCACCACCTTCAGCACCAAGGGCAGAGAAGGAACGGATCATACCGATTACCGTACCCAACAGGGCAACGAGGGTACCAACTGATACGATGGTAGAAAGGAACACCAGGTTCTTGGAAAGCATTGGCAGTTCAAGCGCAGTGGCTTCTTCTACTTCTTTCTGAATGGCTATTACTTTTTGCTCTGTATCAAGTCCGGGTTCGTTGATCATTTCTTTGTAACGACGAAGACCAGCCTTCATTACGTTAGCTACAGAACCACGCTGCTTGTCGCACTCAGCCAAAGCGGCGTCAACATTTTTATTTGCGAGGTGATATTGCACTTTGCGAATAAAATCAGCAATAGAACCTTTACCCAAAGCTTTACCGATTGTCAGGAAACGCTCAATTGAGAAAACAATTACCATTAAGAACATACCAATCAACACTGGAACGATGATACCACCTTCGTAAATGCTGCTAAAGGCGTTCTTTGGACCTTTATGCGAAGGCCAAAACCAACCGTCTGTTGCCGGAGTTTTAAAACCCGAAGGATTTCCCATCAAAAATCGCCATATACAGTAACCGGCTATGATACACAATACAGGTGCTAGCCAGGAGATGGAATTGCTGGATTTCTTGGGTTGAACGGATGTCGCCTTAACTGATGTTGTACTTGCAGTCGGTCTAGACTCTGCCATGATTGTAAATTTTAGTTTTTAGAATTTGTAAAATTGAATTGGGTTTCGGTCACAATTCTACTGAAAAATCAAATAGTTTGTTGTTGTGCTCAGTTTTTTTTAATGACCTAATCGTTAGTGATAAAAGTAAATCCCGCTAAAGTTAAGGAGTTCGTGTTCAAATAACACGTCTTTATGCCGAAAGAAATTTTTTTTACTCATAGCGCAAAGCCTCTATGGGATTCAGTTTGCCGGCTTTTAATGCCGGGTATAACCCCGCCAGCAGGCCAACAACAGAACAGATAACAACACCGTAAACAATCCAGTTCCAGGGAATAACAAAACTGGTTTCCAATAAGATACCAAAGAGGTTTCCTAATGCAATTCCGGCAGCAATGCCAATGAAAGCACCGGCCAGACTGATTAACACCGCCTCAAAAAGAAACTGCAGATGAATGGCAGACCGCTTGCCGCCAATGGCTTTGATCAATCCTACTTCTTTTGTTCGCTCGGCAACGGCAACCAGCATAATGTTCATTAAACCGATGGCTGCGCCAATAAGTGTAATCAATCCAATGATGGTAACGGCCGTTGTAATGTAACCTAAACTTTTAATGGCTTTCTCTGCAATGCTGTTGCTTCGCTCCAGTACAAAATTGCTTTCTTCCGTTACGGCTAATTGCCGAACAGACCGAAACGTTCCTTCCGCTTCTCCCATGGCTTCTTCTACCCTGCTTACTTCCGATGCTTTAACGCCAATTGTAAAAGAAACAGCATAGAAATATTGCGCCTGGCTTTTATAGCCGATGATGGCTACGTTATCGCGGCTGAAACCAAATGTCAATCCCCGCTCTTTCAAAATGCCAATCACCCGGTACACAACATTGTTTATCCGTACTTCCTGCTGAATGGCTGCAGTTACTTCTTCCCCAAACAATGTTTTGGCAACATCATGCCCAAGCAAACAAACATTCACGGCCGATTGTACTTCCGGCCTTGAAAAGTTGCGGCCTGCGGCGATGCTGAATCCATTTAACTCCAGATAACTTTCATCAGCACCAAACAGCGTTACCGTAGGATTTGTTTTTTTTATGCTTGTGGCTACGTTGTTGTTATTGCCGCCATAACAGGCAAGACTTACTTTTCCCGGGTAGTTAAATGCGGCTGCAAAACGTTCAGCTTCCTGCATGGAAATAGGCTTGCTTAGGTTTGATTTTTTCTCCTGCCGCTGCGCTTTCTTTTCCACTTTCATTTCGCGGTTGGCGCCAATGCGAAAGCCCCGCTCTTTAAAGCGTATGGAAAAGCCGTTAGCACCAATGGTGGCAAAACTTTCCGTAAGCTTTTGGTTCATTGCCTGGATGGCTGTAATGATGCCTACAAGCGCTGTAATGCCCAGCGCAATAATGGCAATGGTAATGCCGCTGCGCAGGCGATTGCTGCGAATGGTGCGAAAGGAAAGCGAGAGAATATCGGCCGTCTTCATGCCTACCGAAGATAAGCAAGTAGCGAGTAGTGAATAGCGAGTAGCCGCTACTGACGCTTTTCTTCCAAACAAAAAACCTTCTGCTTGTGCAGAAGGTTCAATTATGTGGGATCAGTTGATTGAGGTTCGTTGCTATCTTCTCCTCACCAGTTTCTTTAATTAAAAATAAAGCCAGTACAAAAGTATGTTCGGGAATACACCGAGAATGATTGTAATAGCTGCAACGGCAACCAGGGTTACTTTAAACGTAACGGAAACCTGGGGCAGCGTAGCACTTCCTTCTTTAAAATACATGGCCTGAATAAGCCGGAAATAATAATAAACAGAAACTGCAGCCATCAACACGGCAAACACGGCTAACCAGGTATTGCCAACGGCTACTGTTGCACTCAACATATAAAACTTGGAAAGAAAACCTGCCGTTAGCGGAATGCCTGCCAGCGACAAAAGAAAAATCACCAGTGTAGCGGCAACCAAAGGTTGCTGACGTGCAAAGCCGTTAAAGCCATCGAATGTGTAATCTTTCATCTTAACCAGCACGGCAAAAATGCCGATGGTAGCCAGCGAATACGCTGCTGCATAAAGCAACAAACCTTCTTTGGCTTCACCGGTTAAGGTGTAGATGGCGAGCATCATAAACCCTGCTTGCGCAATGGAAGAATACGCCAACATACGCTTTACGCTTTGCTGGAAAACGGCGGTGATGTTTCCGATAAACAACGTTGCCGCAACAATGATGGCAACAATCAGTTTCCATTCGTCGCCAACTGAGCGAAACGCATCTGAGAACAAGCGCATGAAAGCAATAAAACTTGCAGCTTTCACGACAGTCGCCATAAACGAAGTGAACACGGTAGGTGCACCATCATATACGTCCGGCGTCCAGAAATGAAACGGCGCTGCCGATACTTTAAAGGAAAGAGAGAACAACAAAATCAGCAAACCGGTAATGAACAATACAGGAACATTATCGGCAGGAATATTAATGCCCGCGGTGCTAAATGTACCTGCTGCACCATAGATGAGTGCAATACCCATCAGCATGATTCCTGTGGAGAAAGAACCCATCAGAAAATACTTCAGCGATGCTTCGTTGCTGCGCAGGTTGCGTTTATCGCTGCCGGTTAAAATGTAAAGCGGAATGGACATTATTTCAATCCCCAAAAACAAAAGCAGCAAGGATTGAAACGAAGCCGAAATAATCACGCCGCAGAGAATAAAAAAGATCAGTGCGAAGTAGTCGGAATAGTTGAGCCCAACCTTCTCCATGTCCTTTGCCGACAACAGGAAAAACACCAGTGTTGCCACGAGTGCAATCATTGTAAACAGGAGCGAAAATTTGTCGAACGACAACATGCCCGCCGTGTTGATGTCAAAGAAAGGGACGCCTCTTAACTCCATTGCCGTTGCCACGGTGATGATTGCCAAAAGCACCAATGCCAGTGTTCGGATACCCGACTTGTTCAGTGCAAAACCACTGAACATCATAATCACACCTGAAACAGCCGAAAAAACTAATGCGTTCATATTACTTGAAGGTTTGTGAAAGAACCTTTGTTGAATTCGAAATAATGGTTTGCGAGAAACCGTCGGTGATGTTCAGCAACGGTTGCGGATAAACACCAAACGTAAAAATGAGAACGACAAGAATACCCAGTGCCAGCCGCTCGTTGAAACGAATATCAACCGCGTTTGCCGTCCGCTCATTCAACGGTCCGAAAAAGACTTTTTGAATCATGGTTAGCGTGTACACTGCTGCCAGGATAATGCTCAGCAAAGCCAGCACGGTGAAAACAAAATTGTATTTGCTGAATGTAGATGTAAAGATGCCTGCGAACATCATAAACTCACCCACAAAAGCATTGGTCAGCGGCAGCGAAATATTGGCCAGTGCCATAATCACTAACAGGATAGCGAGTGCTGGTGCATTGGCGGCAATTCCTCCCAACTCCGAAAGTTTTCTTGTTCCAAACTGGCGTTCGATTAATTCAACCACAATCCAGAGACCGATAATGTTAACACCGTGGTTAAACATCTGCATCATCACGCCTTGCATGGCCATGTGCGTTTCGGCAAAAATGGCCAGCGCCATAATGCCGATGTGTGCAATGGAAGAGTATGCAATCAGGCGCTTTAAATCATCTTGCCGAATAGCGAGAATGGAAGCGTAAATAATACCAATAACTGACATGGTTGAAATCACATCGCCCCACGACCAGGCAGCAGCAGGAACAACCGGCAATACCCAACGAATCATTCCGTACACACCCATTTTCACCATCAGGCCACTCAGCACCATGGTAACCGCTGTTGGCGATTGCTCATACGTATCGGGCTGCCAGGTATGAAAAGGAAAGATGGGCATTTTTACAGCGAAGGCAGCAAACAACAACCAGAAAACGAGGGTTTGGTCCCAGCCCTTTTGTGCGGCCAATGCATAAAACGATTCAATGGCGAATGAACGGTCAGGCGTTTGAAAATAGAGATACAACAACCCGATCAGCATCAGCACCGAACCGGTAAATGTGTAAATGAAAAATTTAAATGTAACAGCCACTCTTCTTTCGCCGCCCCAACCGGAGCATAAAAAGTAAACCGGAATCAAAGCCAGTTCCCAGAAGAAGTAAAACGCCAGTGCATCCATGGAAGTAAACACACCAATCAGACCCGCCTGCGCCAGCAACATCAAACCAAAAAAGTTGTTTGGCTTTCTGTACGTTGAATTCCAGGTGGAGATAAAAATAATCGGGTAAGAAACGGCTGTCAGCAGGCAAAGAATGTTGGCCATGCCATCCAGCTTCAGTGCAAAATTAGAGTTCAGCGTTCCCAGCCAGGAAGCAGAAAACTGTAGTGCATTATCGGCTTTTACAAACCCGTTTCCGGCAATGGCAAGCCCTAAAGCAATAAAAGAAACCAGCAAAGCCCAGCTACGAACGGTGCGATCATCCTTCAAAAAGAACGAAAGCAAACCGCCGATAAGTGGAACCAAAAACAGTAATAAAACAATCATATACTAAGTTCAGCGTCAATGGTGAGTTGTGAATAGTGAGTCTGGAAACACGTACTCACCACTGACCACTCACCACTCACCATTTTTATTTTCTCAGAAAGAATTGCACAACAAACAACAGCACCATGCCAATCACCATCAACAAAACGTAAGCGCCAACCTGGCCGCTTTGCAACCAGCGCAACTGGCGGCCGCCGTAGTTTACCAATCTGCCCACGCCATTTACCATGGCATCAATGGTTCCGCGTTCAATGAATTTATTTACCGCGCCACCAAAAGCATTCAAGGGTTTTACAATAACGGTATCATACAATTCATCTACATACCATTTATTTTCCAGCAACCTGCCAAATGATGTTTGCTTTTCTTCACGGTAAACTTTGTAACGGGAGTAAGCAATCAGAATGGCAATAAGGGCAATAGCGGTTGTCAGGCCAACAAGTATCCATTCTGTTGCATGGTCAACATGCACTGTTCTTGAGCTTACCACCGGGCTTAAAAAAGCAGAAAGCTTGTCGCCACCTTTCATGAACAGTTCCGGAATGCCAATCCAGCCTCCAACGATAGAAAGAATGGCAAGAACGATCAGCGGAATGGTCATGGCCGCAGGGCTTTCATGAATGTGATGCTTTTGTTCTTCTGTTCCGCGGAAGCTTCCGTTGAACGTAATGAACAACAAGCGGAACATATAGAACGCCGTCAACGCAGCGGTGAACAATCCAATGCCGTAAAGAATGTAATACCACGATTGCTCATGACCTCTTGCAAAGGCAGAAAGCAGAATGGCATCTTTGGAGAAGAAACCACTGAGCGGCGCAATACCGGCAATGGCCAAACATCCGATTAAAAACGTTGTGTAGGTAATTGGTAATTTCTTTCTTAACCCACCCATGGTGCGAATGTCCTGGTTGCCGCTTACGGCATGAATTACCGAACCCGAACCAAGGAAC
>DATKHJ010000327.1:0-4893 GCA_035510335.1 Flavisolibacter sp.
GCTATGCTGAATGTTGTTGTGTTCCAATTCGTGTTTTACCGCTGCAACAACGTTCAGCTTTTCATCAAACGTAAGTTCGTCGTCAATGACGATGTGAGCTGTTAACGCATTTTCAGTTGTGCTAATTGACCACACATGAACGTGGTGCACATGCTTGACGTGCTGAACACTTTTGATTGTCTTTTTAATCTGCGCCAGTTCAATTCCTGCCGGCACGGCATCAATGGTCATTTTAAAGCTGTCTCTTAGTAATCCCCAGGTGCTAATTAAAATCACCACCATGATCACAAGGCCAATCGCAGGATCGATCCAGTACAGCGCCGTTTCGCTGATGGCAATTCCAGCAATCACAACTCCCAACGAAACAAGTGCATCGGCCAGCAGGTGCAGGTACGCAGCCCGAGAGTTGAGTTCATGTTTTTGCCGGAAGAATAAGAAAGCAGAAACGCTGTTGATAACAATTCCTATGGCTGCTACCCATGCAATAACGCCGCCTTCTACCGGTTGTGGGTTAAACAGTCTTGTAAACGCTTCGTAACCCAAAATGCCAATGGCAACAAGTAGAATAACAGCGTTCACCAGGGCCGCCAACACGGTTGTTTTTTTAAAGCCATACGTATAAACCGCGTTCGATTGCCGCTTTGCAATCCAGAAGGCTACCAATGACACAACAAGGCTGGCCACATCACTCAGGTTATGTCCGGCATCGGTGAGCAAAGCCATCGAATTGTAAGCAAAACCGGCAATGGTTTCCGCCAGCACAAAAGCCAGGTTCAGGCCAATTCCAACCAGGAAAACATTCTGGTTGCTTTTGTTGATTTTCACAGCATGCGAATGCGAATGAGCATGGCTGTGCTCTTTATGCGATTCCTCTCCATCTTTAATGTGTTCGCTACTCATACTCCTTTTCTAATTGGCGGTAGTGTGGATAGGCAATGCCATGTTGCTATAACACAAATTCTTATTCCACATGCCTTGTTCTCTGTAAAATTAAACACGCTTCAAATGCAGAATAATTCTCAGCATGATACCAAAGTACCACTTCCTGCACCTACGGCTACCTTTGCATCTATGACAGAACAAGAACTTGCCAAACATTTTCCCTCGCTGGAAAAGGCCCTGGTTGCAGAGATTGTCAAGGTAGCGGATGTAAAAACCTTAGCGGCCGGTGAGTTGCTCATGCGTACCGGGCAAAACATTCGCTCGGCCTTGCTGGTGCTGGATGGCGCTGTGAAGATCTACCGCGAAGACGACCAGGGCGGCGAGTTCTTTATGTACTACATCGACTCCGGGAAAGCCTGTGCCATTTCGCTGGTTTGCGCACTTGGACAGGAAACAAGCGGGCTAATGGCAAAGGCCGTGGCCGAATCAACCTTGATCAGCATTCCCTTGCATTACGTGGATGAATGGATGGGCAAGTACAAAAGCTGGGCGCAATTTGCCGTAAGCTCTTACCGGGAGCGGTTTGATGAACTCCTGCAAACCATCGATCATATTGCCTTCAGGAACATGGACGAACGCCTTGTGTTTTACCTGAAGCGTTACCAGCAACAGTTTAAAACGGCCCGCATTGATCTATCGTTTACAGAAATTGCGCAGGAACTGAATTCTTCCCGCGAAGTGATCTCCCGCTTGATGCGCAAACTGGCAGATAAAGGCGTGGTGAAACTGATGGGTTCACACGTGGAACTGGTGAATTTGGACCAGGTTTTTTAATCGAAAGGAGTTATTCTTTTTATTATTTCGACGTAGTTGTATCGTGAAAAAACGGCTGCAGCGATTGCTGTAAATGTTAGAAGCGATTTCTTCTTTCGCATATCGCTTTGCTCCTCCTACCCTTCACACCAAACAACTGCTTACAATACCATCCTGTGTATCGCCGCGTTCTCTTTAAAGCTTCATCGCTTCACCGTGACCTGTATCACGAAAAAAGAGTCGGGCTTGCGTGAAGTTTGCACGTAAATTGAAAGACATGGAGATTATTGGGTACATCGCTTCGTTGCTGATTGGCATTTCGCTAGGACTGATAGGCGGCGGTGGTTCCATCCTGACGGTGCCGGTGATGGTTTACCTTTTTGGATTGCAGCCCCTGCTGGCAACATCGTATTCCCTTTTTGTTGTGGGCTCCACTAGTTTGGTGGGTGCCTATTCCAATTTCCGCAAGGGATTGGTCAATATAAAAGCCGCTTTGTTATTTGGCGCCTCATCTATCGTAACGGTTTTCTTCACCCGCAAATTCATCGTACCCATTATTCCCAAAGACATCGCCACCATCGGAGGCGTCACCATCACAGAACCCTTTCTTACCATGGTGCTTTTTGCCTTGCTGATGCTGGTGGCTTCTATCAGTATGATTCGCACAAAAAAGGTAATTGCAGAAGAAAAAGAATGCCTGGATTGCATCCGTTTTGGCAAGCTCGTTTTTTATGGCATTGCCATCGGGCTTGTTACGGGTTTTCTTGGTGCCGGCGGCGGCTTTTTATTGATTCCTGCCCTTGTGCTCCTGCTCAAGCTTCCCATGAAAAAAGCCATCGGCACATCACTGATGATCATTGCACTGAATTCACTCATCGGTTTTACCGGCGACCTAGGACATTTTTCCATCGACTGGACGTTTCTGCTAACCATTACGGCCATTGCCGTAACCGGCATTTTTATCGGTGGTGCCCTGAATAAAAAGATCCCAGGCGATAGCCTTAAAAAAGGCTTTGGCTGGTTTGTGCTGGTAATGGGTATCTATATCCTGCTGAAGGAAACGGTATTAAAATAAAGGACTGTAATGGCGTGACCGTTGTCACGAATAAACCTATTGAAAGAAACGAATTTTACATCATCAATTTAAAAAAAACAACATGAAAATAGAACAGATTTATACCGGCTGCCTGGCACAAGGTGCTTACTATATCGAAAGCGAAGGCGAAGCTGTTGTTATTGATCCGCTGCGGGAAGTAGAACCTTACCTGCAGAAGGCTGAACGCAACGATGCAAAGATCAAGTACGTGTTTGAAACGCACTTCCACGCCGATTTTGTTTCCGGTCACGTAGACCTTTCCAAACAGGCTGGCGCTCCTATTGTTTATGGCCCGAATGCCAATCCTTCTTTTGACGCCATCATTGCAAAAGATGGTGATGAATTTAAAGTCGGCAAGCTAACCTTTAAGGTGCTGCACACGCCTGGCCATACCATGGAGAGCACTTGTTATTTATTGCAGGATGAGACGGGGAAAGATATAGCTCTCTTCAGTGGCGACACCTTGTTTATTGGCGATGTTGGCCGGCCAGATTTGGCGCAAAAAGCGGCCTACATGACACAGGAAGAACTGGCTGGAACGCTGTTCGATTCGCTGCGCAACAAGATAATGCCGCTGGCTGATGACATTATTGTTTATCCCGCTCATGGCGCTGGTAGTGCCTGCGGCAAAAACATGAGCAAAGAAACCTCGGATACCCTGGGCCATCAAAAGCAAACCAACTATGCCCTGCGGGCCAACATGACAAAGGAAGAATTCGTTAAAGAA
This sequence comes from Flavisolibacter sp., assembly GCA_035510335.1. Lineage (GTDB taxonomy): Bacteria > Bacteroidota > Bacteroidia > Chitinophagales > Chitinophagaceae > Flavisolibacter. The sequence continues at coordinate 3,519 of DATKHJ010000327.1, forward strand.
GTTACCGATGGCCTTACCACACCGCCGGCTTATTTCCCGCTGAACGTCATGTTGAACAAGCAGGGATACGACAGCATCACCGAAGTAATGCTGCGTGGCAAGCAGGCCCTGTCACCTGATGCGTTTGAAACGGCCGCCAACGAAACCGGCGCCCTTATCCTTGATACCCGTGATCCGCAAACCTTTGCCAAGGGTTTTATTCCAAACGCCATTAACATCGGCATCGATGGTTCGTTTGCGCCATGGGTAGGTGCGCTGGTGCCAGACATCAAGCAACAGATCCTGCTGGTGACCGATGAAGGCCGCGAAGAAGAGGTAATTACACGACTTGCTAGAGTTGGCTACGATTATACCATCGGTTACCTCGAAGGTGGCTTTGCTGCATGGAAGGCTGTCGGTAAAGAAGTTGACACTATCATTTCTATTGATCCTGCCGAATTTGCCGGTAGGTTAAAGGGTGAAAACTTAAAAGTGATTGATGTGCGTAAGCCCGGTGAATATAGTAGCGAGCATGTAGATGGCGCTATCAACCTGCCGCTTGACAACATCAACGAGGTGATTACCGGACTCAATCCTGACCAACCCTATTTTGTGCATTGTGCCGGCGGTTACCGCTCCATGATCTTCAACTCTATTTTACGGGCAAGAGGCTTCGACAAACTGGTTGATGTCAAAGGTGGTTTTAAAGCCATCAAGGAAGCTGGCAATATACCGGTTACTGATTATGTGTGCCCGTCAACTTTAGCTAAAAAATAAATAATCGGAAGAAGAAGGCACGACAAGCCTTCTTCTCTACACAAAACAAAAGCATGAAAAATATACTTCAAAACGCAACGATACTGGACGTACGAACGCCAGAAGAATTTGCCGGCGGCCGATACCCAAATGCGATCAATATTCCGCTAAATGAATTGCCGCAACGGCTGGAGGAAATTAAACAGATGAAAACGCCAATTGTTGCCTATTGCCGCAGCGGCAACCGCAGCGGAATGGCCGTGACCATCCTAAAACAAAATGGCATTGCCAATGCACACAATGGCGGCGGACTGAATGAGCTAATTCAGCTTAAAACACCCTAACAACTTCAAAAAAGAGAAGGTTGTTAAAATCAACCCACTGTTTTGCAGCCGTGATAGAAGTCACGCTGCGCTAGTTTCCCAACAAACAATTTTGCACCTGAATTTTTAGCGCATATGATGGAACTAATTAAACAACCCTGGCCCTGGTACGTAGCCGGCGCCCTTGTGGGACTGACCGTGCCGGCCCTGCTGATCTTAGGCAACAAGCATTTTGGTATTTCGGCAAACCTGCGACACGCCTGTGCCGCCTGTTTTCCATCCAACATTAAATTTTTTAAGTACGACTGGAAGAAAGA
>DATKHJ010000328.1:0-3345 GCA_035510335.1 Flavisolibacter sp.
CAAATGGAGTGTGCAGGGTGGGCTGCGTTTTGAAATGACAGCCTACGATGCGGAGCAATTGGGAAACAGGATGGTGAAAGATTCTTCGTTCTCCCGCAGCTACAACAGCTTGTTCCCTTCTGCTTTTGTTTCTTACGAAAAAGATACGGTGCACACGTTTTCGTTCCGTGCAAGCCGCCGCATTGACCGGCCGGCATTTCAAAAACTGAACCCCTTTTTGTTCATCATCAACAAATACACGTACCAGCGGGGAAACCCGTTTTACCGTCCGCAATACACCTGGAATTTTGAACTAAGTCACCTCTTCAAAAATATTTTGCTAACGGGGATTAGTTACAGCAGCACAACCGATTATTTCTCGCAAATTTTTCCGGTTGACAGCACCGGCATTGTGCTTTACACAGAAGGAAATCTTGGAAGACTGCAGAACTTCGGTGTCTCTGTTGGGTTGCAACTTTCGCCCCTCTCCTGGTGGAATTTTTCCTTGCAAACGATTGTCAACCGGAAAAAAATGGAAGGCACCATTACCCGCAACATGGTGGCCAACATCACACAATACAACATTAACCTGAACAACCAGTTTCGGTTTGGCAAAGGCTGGGGTGGCGAACTGACGGGCTTCTACAATTCAAGAAGCCAGCAAGATATTCAGGAAGTGGTTGATCCCGCAGGACAGGTTTCGCTTGGACTGTCAAAAAATATTCTACAGAACCAGGGAACCATTAAACTGGCTGTGCGGGATGTGTTTTATACCAACTGGATGAAAGGCTTCACGCAGTTTACCAATGCAACCGAATACTTTAAACTCACCCGCGATTCAAGGGTAGGTACCATTAGTTTTTCCTGGCGTTTTGGCAAGGCATTTAAATCAGCCAAGCGGTCGGAAGGTGCTGCCGGCGACGAAGTGCAGCGTGTAGGCAACGGCGGGTAAGATGTTTAAAGTGTAAGGTTTAAAAGTTTACTGTTTCCAGCGTGTATTTAACTTTAAACATTCAACTTTCAACATTAAACTTCCTCACAAGTCCACGTAAATAATCTGGTGTTTTTTCTTGCTGAAACCGTCGGTGGAAAACAGCTTGTTCATCAGGTAGCCTAGCCCAAACGTTCCAACTGCAATTCCCAATTTTGTCAGGTTCTTTTTCTCCGTGATCGGTTCGTTAAAAAAGGCGCCGTTCAAAACATTTACCGCAAAATATCCGCCACCGCCCAGCATTAGTAACGTGCCGCCGGTACGTTCTACAAAACTCAATCGTTTGTTCAGGTGAATGCGGGCTATTTCGTTGTTATGAAGACCAAGCAGGTAACGGGATATTGTATCTCTCATGCGTGTACCCCAGATGGTTGCGTAGGTTCGCACATCGTATATGGTGATATATAAACTGTCATTACGGATGCTTTCCACCGGTCCTTGCCAGTACGTTCCCTGCACTGTTTGTAACAACACAGTGCCACCGGCATACACGTTTTTTACCGTGCGTCCATTCTTCTTTTTAACGCTGATGTAATCGAGGCTTTGCGCAGTGGTGGTTTGGGTAAGAAGAAGCAAAACAACCAGTTTCAGAATTGGTTTCATGCGTGAAAACTAAAAGGAAGCCGGTGAAGAAAAAGGTTAAATAAAAAGAAACGAGAAGGCAGCCTGCTTTGAGTGTCTGCATTTGCAGTTGTTCTTCTTCTTTGCTTTTGAAGATTTCACCAACTACAGAGTTAAACAGTGTCTTTACCAATTGATGCGCAACGCATCGATAGCCGCTGCTGTATCTTTACCGCATGCCTTTAAAAATTGGCCTTACTGGTGGCATTGGATCGGGAAAAACAACGGTTGCAAAAGTTTTTGAATTACTGGGTGTGCCGGTGTATTATGCCGATGCGGCCTCCAAACGGTTGTACAAAACCGACAAGGAATTGATTCAAAAATTAAAAACGCATTTTGGTGATGATATTTATAATGAAGACGAATTGAACCGAACCAAACTGGCTGCGGCTGTTTTCAGTAATCCTGCAAAACTTGAACTTTTAAATACGCTGGTTCATCCGCCAACCATCCGCGATGCGGAAGCGTGGATGAAAGCACAAACCGCTCCCTATGTGATTAAGGAAGCGGCGCTGATTTTTGAAAGCGGTTCGGTAAGCGGGTTATATTACGTGATTGGCGTGTATACACCTACACACATCCGGCTAAAGCGGGTGATGGACCGCGACGGTTCCTCCCGCGAAGATGTGCTCAACCGCATGAGCCGGCAAATCAGTGAGCAGATTAAAATGCGCCTCTGCGATTTTGTGATTGCCAACAACGAGCAGGAATTAATCATTCCGCAGGTGCTGCAACTGCACAACCGTTTTTTGGAAATGGCCGAAAAGGTTAACGAAGACGGCTTAATGCAATCTTGATTCGGTCGAAACCTTTTTCAATGTTTTGCATGCTGTTGGCAAATGAAAGCCGCAGGCAATGATCATCGCCAAAGGCAGAACCCGTAACCGTTGACACATGCCCCTTGTTTAAAAGATACATGGCCAAATCATCGGCGGTTTGAATGGTATCCTCGCCATCGGATTTGCCGAAATAAGCATCTACGCAAGGGAAAGCATAAAAGGCGCCATCCGGTTCGGCAAACCGAAAGCCTTCAACCTCCCGCATTAATTCCATTACACGGCTTCTCCGCCTGGTAAATTCTTCAACCATGGCCTTTGTTGCATCCAGCGGCGATGTTAACGCAGTAATGGCGGCACGTTGCGTGATGGCGTTGGTGCCCGATGTAAACTGTCCCTGCAGCTTATCGCAGGCTTTGGCAATTTCAACCGGTGCCGCCATAAAACCCAATCGCCAGCCTGTCATGGCAAAACCTTTACTGAGTCCATTGATGATCACCACACGGTCTTTCAGCGATTCGTGTTCGGCAATGCTGTAATGGCGGCCGCTGTAATTGATGTATTCGTAAATCTCATCTGAGATGATGGTAACGTGGGGATGACGCAAAAAAACTTCGGCAAGTGCTGCCAGCTCCTGCTTGTTGTAAACAGCGCCGCTGGGGTTACAGGGCGAGGAAAAGATAAAGAGTTTTGTTTTTGGCGTTATGGCTTTTTCCAGTTCTTCGGCTGTTATTTTATAGCCGTGCTCCAGTTCGGTCTTAATCAGCTTTACGCTGCCGCCTGCTAGTTGCACCAGGGCAGCATAGGTTACCCAAAAAGGTGTTGGAATCACCACTTCATCGCCGCTATCCACAATACTTAAAATAACATTGGCCAGACTTTGTTTTGCTCCCGTAGAAACCACGATGTTTTCGGGGCCGTACTGAAGGTTGTTATCGCGGCTGAACTTGTGGCAAACCGCTTCGCGGAGGTCAAGAA
>DATKHJ010000329.1:0-3220 GCA_035510335.1 Flavisolibacter sp.
GTACCGCACCGGCAAAGGCGAGCAAGGCGTTTTGCTGGTAGAACCTTACAAATCAGAAATTCTTCCGCACTGGAAATTTAAAACGCCGGCCATAGCCAAGGCTTCAGCAAAGAAGATTTATTCGCTCTTTCTGCAGTACAAAAAAGCAGCGGATTTTGTGGGCATGGACATGGCCCGCAAGTTTCTGCAAATGGGCTATACCCGCAGCCGGCGCTATGCCAATCACAAGAGCGGAAAGAAGTACGATGGCCCGGTGCCCGACGATAAAAAAGGCCAGAGCGGTGCACATGGCAGAGAACAGCTCCCGCTGCAAACCGACCCGGTAAAAGCAGAAAGCGCCGCCATCTTTTATGATGCCTGGCAAAAGGCCAAAGAAGATAAGCTGTATGCAAATCTTTTGAAAGAGCACAAGGAGCGGTACAGACTCTGATCATTCATGAAATGATTATCCTGCATGGATGGATGTACTTTCCTGTCTCAATTCAGCCCTCGTCTTTGGCAGATACTGCGGGTACTGCTCCGCAATGGCTTTCATAAATTCTTCACGCAGGTAACAACGCAGCGCAAACGCATCACCTGATTTTTTTGCACTCACTAGTACCCGTATCTCCATTACATCCTGCTTTAAATCGGTTACAACAAGTGCGGCTGTGCGGCCATCCCACAGCGGGTTGCCCGTTACCAGCCGCGTTAATTCGGTGCGCAGCCAGTCAACCGGGAAGCCAAAATCGGTGTAAAGAAAAACGGTTCCGTGCATGGCCGATGTTGTTCTCGTCCAGTTTTCAAACGGCTTTTCAATAAAATAATTAATGGGAAGAATCATGCGGCGCTCATCCCAGATTCGTACCACAACATAAGTCAGCGTAATTTCTTCAATAATACCAAACTGCCCTTCTACAATTACTTCATCATCGATGCGGATGGGTTGCGTAAACGCAATTTGGAAACCGGCCAAAAGATTTCCCAATGAACGCTGCGCCGCAAAACCAATGATGATCCCGCCAATACCCACACCAGTGAGCAAACCGGTGCCCAGCTTGCGCATGGTATCGAAGGTGAGCAGCACTGCACCAATGGTCAGCAGCACAATGATGATGGTGAGCACCCGGCGGATGTACATTAACTGCGTGAGCCACCGGCGCCGGCGCAGGTTATCGGTTACACTGTGTATATCTACTTTGTAGTGAATAAAATCCTGCGCAATTCGCACCACTCTTACCAGGCACCAGGCAAATGTGATGATCAGGAGGATTTCTAACCCGTGATCAATACGCCGCCGAAAGGCAGCGGGCATGCGCAAAACCGGCAACAGCAAATCAAAAATTACCAGCGGCACAAAAAAACTCAGCGGCGTTATCAGGCGACGAAAAAACGAACGCTTCAACACTTTCTGATTTCCCGTTTCTTTCCGGTTACGCACAATAAACGAAAGCACCAGGTTAATGAGCAAGCCCAGCAAAACAGAGGCGCCAACAATAATCAGGTTCCAAACGTAAGGGTGCAATTGCCAGCGACGAAGCAATTCGGTAACATATTCCTGCATGCAGCAACCACCAGCAAATTTTATACTTACCAAACAGCCTTTGCGGTAAAACAACAGGCATAGTTTTTTCAAGAAATGGAGAATCTAATCACGATAATCTCCCCGATCATGGCTATACACAAAGGCAGCGAATTAAATAATGTGAACGAAACCTGGCAGAAGAACGAACAAGCCAGGCAGAGCGGAAACGCAGGAGGAGAAAGTACTAGTGATATAACTGCTATCAACAACGACTTGCAGCAAACCATTCAGGAAGAAGCCGCCGAGTACGACAATGCGGACAAAGAAGAACGGTTGCTCGATGGCGAAAGAGCTTCGGTAAATGACAAGAAAGACACACCATGATAAAAGAAAAAATTTTTTCCTTTTGCCTAAGTGTTGTAGCACTGCTGCTGGTTGCCTGCAATGCTGCGGGTGATGCTTCCTCCGGCAACGACAGCACCGATCTGCCTTCTGCGTTGGACACAATGAAAACACCCATTCACCCGGGCATGGTTGACAGCACCGGAACGCCCCGCCTGCAGGAATAAGTATTTCTGTTCAACGCCTTTCAATTCAGTGAGACCCATCACCCATACGTCTGGCAAAAACCGCCGTTGTTCAAAAAGAGATATTCGCAGCGCTTTCTCCGCCGTAACATTACAGCATGAGAAAAACTTGCCTGCTAGCTTTTTTGCTGGTTTTGCTTTTTACCAGTGCGCAGGGACAAACGAACGACACCATTGCACGCAAAAAATATTTCACCAAACAACTTTCCGGCGAAATCAATCTTGACGGCATTCCTTCGGAAGAAGCCTGGAACACGGTAGAATGGGGCGGCGATTTTACGCAATACCAACCCGCCGAAGGAAAAGCGCCTTCGTTCCTTTCCAACTTTAAAATTCTGTACGACGAAAAATACCTGTACGTGGCCTATCGCTGTTTCGATGCAGCGCCTGATTCCATCATTCGACGCATGAGCCGTAGAGATGAATTTCCCGGCGACTGGATAGAGATTAACATTGACAGCTACCACGATCTGCGCACTGCGTTTTCATTTACCCTTTCTGTGTCGGGTGTTCGGGGCGATGAATTTGTTTCCAACGACGGCAACAACTGGGACGCAAGCTGGAACCCCATCTGGTGGGGCAAAACGCATGTTGATGAACAAGGCTGGACGGCCGAAGTAAAAATTCCCTTCAGCCAGTTGCGCTACGGAGCCGAAAAAGAAAAAGTGTGGGGCATACAGGTGCACCGCCGCTTGTTTCGCAAAGAAGAACGATCGACCTGGCAATACATTCCGCAAAACTCCGGCGTGTGGGTGAGCCGCTTTGGCGAACTGCACGGACTGAAAAACATACCGGTTCACCGCCAGGTGGAAATTGCACCGTATGTAACCGCACAATTAGACAAATACAAAAAAGAAGAAGGCAATCCTTTTGCAAAAGGAACCGATGCAAGACTGACAGCTGGCGTAGATGGCAAATATGCCGTAACGAATGACCTGATTTTAGACTTCACCATCAACCCTGATTTTGGACAGGTAGAAGCCGATCCCTCGCAGGTGCGCATTGATGGTTTTCAAAATTTTTTCCAGGAGCGCAGACCGTTTTTTATTGAGAGCCGGAACATTTTCGATTACCAGCTAACCGGTTCTGCCGCCGGCGGCGATTACGATTCCGACCTCTTGTTTTACTC
>DATKHJ010000330.1:0-17684 GCA_035510335.1 Flavisolibacter sp.
CAATAAAGGTGCATTCACCATTGCTGCCAGTGCGCTGATGCTGAAGTTTGGCAAACACTGGTATCACAAAGAGCACCGGAACCTGCAGTTGCAAAAAGAAAATACCGAATCGCAGCTCCGACTGCTAACGGCGCAGGTACATCCGCATTTTTTGTTTAATACGCTCAACAACATTTACTCGCAAACGCAAACCGAGTCGCCGAAAGGTTCTGTTATGATCATGGGCCTGTCTGATATACTGCGCTACATTTTATACGAAGGACAAAAACCGCTTGTGCCGCTGAAACAGGAGCTGCAGTTGATGACGGAATACATCAACCTGGAGAAAATAAGGTATGGCAATAAACTGGATGTGCATGTGCTGATGCCTGCAAATACAGATAACCTTTATATCGCTCCGCTTCTTTTGCTTCCGTTTATAGAGAACTGCTTTAAGCACGGCACCAGTCATGTTCTGGAAAACCCTTGGATCAACCTGACAATTGAGCTGACTGGTACCACGCTTGTGATGAAACTAATGAATGGGAAAGCACCGGTAAAAGAATCGGAACAGCATCGGTCTGGTATTGGCATCAACAATGTGCGCCAACGCCTAAACCTTTTGTACAACGGAAAATATAACCTGCAAATAAGAGCGGAAGAAGAAGTCTTTGTCGTTGATCTCCGTGTTGAGTTAGTGAGGCTGAAAGAAGAACAGGTGCAGGCTTTGCTAAAACCGCAACCAACCGCTGTTTATGCCTAACGGAAACGGGATACAAATAAGAAGCATCATTGTAGATGATGAGCCCATGGCAAGAGACGTGGTAAGACGCTATATTCAAATGATTCCAACGCTCAGACTAACTGGCGAGTTTGGGAATGCAATTGATGCCATGGTCTTTTTACAGGAGCAGCCGGTGGACGTTATCTTTCTGGATATTAAAATGCCACAGCTTTCCGGAACCGATTTTGTCCGAAGCCTCCGCAATGTACCCAAGATCATCTTCACTACGGCACATAAAGAATTTGCCTACGAAGGATTTGAACTGGACGTGGTTGATTACCTGTTAAAGCCAATCCGGTTCGACCGGTTTTTACGGGCGGTGAACAAAGCTTTTCCGCAAAAGCAACAGGAGATTGAAGTAGCAACCCTTGTTGGTGACGAAAGCAAGCCGGCTACTTCGTTTATCTACCTGCGGGTAGAGCGCAAAATGAAAAAAGTGCTGCTGGAAGACATCCTCTATATCGAAAGCAACAAGGATTATGTGAAGCTGTTTACCGATAAAGGCTATATCATCACCCGGCAAACAATTGCATCCGTAGAGGCCATGTTGTCGGAACGGCAGTTTGTACGTATTCATCGTTCCTATATCGTTTCTATCGGCAACCTCAAATCATTTACGGCCGAATCGGTGGAAATAGGAAACAAAGAATTACCAATCGGAAAACTGTACCGAAACAATTTTTTAAAGTTGCTGGCCAATTGACGATGCAGGTTTTGCAGGTTATGATTCTTCGTCAAAAGAAGCCGATACTGGACGTGGAGGCTTTTTTGCCAGTTATAGTGAACAAATCATTTCAAAAGATTTCATCCCTTCCTTTTATGATCTTAAAACTTGGTGAGAAAGATCAATAGGTAGATTCACTGAATTGCAAAAGTTGGAGTCGTCCCCGGGATCATCCCCTAAAAACAAAACCCTCATCAAACTCACGCCTGATAAGGGTTTTGCAAATTATTCGTGCCCAGGACTGGAATCGAACCAGCACATTCTTGCGAACGGCAGATTTTGAGTCTGCTGCGTCTACCAATTCCGCCACCTGGGCAATCGTTGTAAGAACTCAGAGGGCTGCAATGTTACAACATTCCGCTAAATGTTGTTCAAGTAGAGCAAATATTTTTTTAACGCCTTAACGGCAGCAACTTTTTTTCGGTAAAAACCATTTTAGTACTCGCAGAAATAGCTTGCCCATCATCACCATCTTTAGCGTTTAAGCAAAGCGTAAAGTTCGCACTTGGTGGCGCTTAATTCCCTTAAATTCTTGTTAGAGATGCGCTACAAAATAGCTTGCCATTTTTTAATATGAATGGTTCTTTGCTGCAATGAATCGCCATTTTGTCAACAGGGTTTGTTCGCTTCGCCTTTTGCCTTCAACTTTGCTGGCGCTGAGTTTCAATAAAACAATCATCGTTCATGAAGAAAATCGGAATCATCAAGGAAGGAAAAACTCCCGCCGACAACCGCGTGGCGCTAACCCCGCAACAGTGCAAATGGATCAAAGAAAATTACCCGGATTGCCGGGTGGTGGTGCAACGTTCCGAAACCCGGTGCTTTCATGACCGTGAATACGCTTTGGCTGGCGTTACCTTGGCCGATACCGTGGAAGATTGCGATTTGCTGCTGGGTATAAAAGAAGTGCCGCCTTCGCAAATACTGCCCGGTAAAACGTACTTGTTCTTTTCCCATACCTGTAAAAAACAGCCGCACAACCAAATGCTGCTGCAGACCGTAATTGAACAAAATTGCACACTGGTTGACTACGAATGCCTGCGCCACGAAGACGGTCAGCGCATTATTGGCTTTGGTTTTTTTGCCGGCATCGTGGGTGCACACAATGGCATCATGGCTTATGGCAACCGAACAGGTGCTTTCCAACTGGCAAGGGTGCACAAGCAAAAAGATTTCAAAGCGCTTATTCACACCTATTTTGGACTGAAGCTGCCCAACATAAAAATTGCTGTTACCGGTTCGGGTAGGGTGGCGCATGGTATCCTTGAAATTATGAACCTGCTGGGTGTAATTGAAGTAGAGAAAGAAGAGTTTTTGTCAAGAGAGTTTGCTTACCCGGTGTATGTGCAATTGAAAGGTGCCGACCTTTATGCGCATAACAACGGCACGCCTTACAACCGCGAGCATTTTCATGAAAACCCCCAGCAATACCATTCGCTTTTCCCGACATACCTGGCGCAGACAGATGTTTTAATGAATGGTGTGTTCTGGGACAAAGACGTGCCGCGGCTGTTTAAAAAAGAAGACATCAGCGCTGCTGATTTTCGCATTCAAACCATTGCCGATATAACCGATGATGCCAACGGCTCAGTGCCCATTAATGTAGGCGACCAAACCATTGAAGACCCGGTTTATGGCATTGATAGAAAAACTTTTGAAAAAACAGCACCTTATGTAGCGGGTAGTGTTGATGTAATGGCAGTGGGCAACCTGCCCAACGAACTGCCACGGGATGCTTCGCAGTATTTTGGCGAACAACTCATCAAATATATTCTGCCCGATTTGTTAACCGGTGGTTCTGCTATTATTGAACGGGCCAGCATTGTAAAAGAAGGAAAGCTAACGGTAGCCTACGATTATTTGTGCGACTACGCAGCAGGGAAGGAGGAAGTGGCTTGAGCCTACATGCGGTGTTAACTGTTGGTGGTTGTAATGTTTACTTCCACGTTGTTTCTTAACGCATTTGAATAGGGGCAGATCTGGTGTGCTCTTTCAGCAAGTTGTTGCGCTTCCTCCGCACTAACGCCGGGAACATTCACCGCCAGTTCTACGGCAAGCCCAAAGGCTCCGTTCTCCGCAGGGCCAATTGAAACGTTTGCTGTTACTGCTGTTTCGCCTGTTTTTAGTTTCTGCTGCCTGATCACCAAATTCAAAGCACTGTCGAAACAAGCGGCATAGCCGGCGGCAAAAATCTGTTCGGGGTTTGTAAAGTCATCATTGGCGCCGCCCATTGCTTTGGGCACTCTTACTTGTAAATCCAAAACACCATTGTCAGAGGTTACGTGTCCGTTTCTGCCACCTGTTGCCGTGGCTGCTGCTGTGTAAATTGTTTTCATCATAAGCGCATTGATTCAAACTTCTTACCAGCCTGGCTATTGCGTGTAAGTTGCAGAAGAGGCCACAATATTTTCAATGGGCATCGGTGATTTTCTGTGGTTCCTTGTTTGTGCCGCAAGTCTGTTCATTATTTAAAAGGCTTCTTGCAGCGATCAGATTCTCTTGGAAAAAAGCAGCTTACTTTATCTTCCGCAACAGTCGTCCCACAATCACCCGTTTTGTTCCGTCGGCAAATTCCACCAGCATCGAGCCGTTCTTCCCGCGAACGCATTTGCCAACCCTTCGCACAGCCGAACAAGGCTGCCTGCGCAGTGCAGCATCGGTGTTGCGGTCGCCCAGGTAGATGTAGTCCATTAATTGCTGAAGGTGTACACGTATTCCACCTTGCCGGTTTGTTCTTTCTGTTTGTTAAAAACAACCTCTTTTGTTTTTAGTCCGCGGTTGTCGTAGGCAAAGCGCCAGATAAGATAATCATCGCTGTTGGGCGGAATGGTGTAACGCTGAATCACCTGGTTCTTGTCGGAGTATTCAAACATAGCCTCGGGCAAAAGGCGACCTGCGTTTTTGTTGAAGCGTACAATATCGCTCAGGCGGTTGGCGTCATCGTAGTAATAATAGTAAGGTTCTTCGGACGAAACGCGGCGCTTTTCCTGTTCTTCAATCACGTTACCTTTTTCATCCAGTTTAAAGGTTACAACGGCTGTGTCGCGGCCGTTCTTAATGCGCAGCATTTTACTGATGCGGCCTTGCGCATCGTACTGCCACAGGTGGTCGTCGGTGCGAACGGCTGTTAACGTATCGCCGGCGCTAAATTTCACTGCAGCCAGTTGTCCTGCTGCATTGTAAGTGTAAACCGTTGTGTTGACAATACCGTTGGTAGAATCGGTTGCTTTTACCACGCGGCCGGCGGCATCAATATAAGAAGTGAGGTAAGAAGGATGCGTGTATTCCGATTTAGTGATGGTACGCAAAGCCTGCTGAGCCGGTAAAAATTCCTGCCGGATTGAAAACTGGTTCAGCGGCGCATTGTTTACCGTATAGCTGTTGAGTGTAACCGTGTGCACTTTGTTGGTGCGGTAATTTGTAATCAGTTCCGCACTTTCGCGGGTGCCCACGATGTCTTTGTAGTAGTATTGCGCAGTGCCAGTAAGCGAGAAGATCAGTGCAGTGGCAGCCAACAGTATTTTCATTCAGATATTGTTTGCTTCAAAAATAACCATTGCTTTTTGTGCATGCCTTTCGCTTTCGATGAAGTGCGATATTTGTCCCTATTTTTAAGAAAAATTTTACGTGAGCCACCAACCGGAGAGAAAGGAAAAAGACTGCTTAAACTGCGGCGTTGTTGTTGCCGGACGCTACTGCCAGAACTGCGGCCAGGAAAACCTTGTACCCAAACAAACAACCTGGGGACTGATCACCCATTTCGTTTACGACATCTTTCATTTCGACGGAAAGTTTTTTCATACGCTGAAGCACCTGCTTTTTAAGCCGGGCTTTATTCCGGCCCAGTACATTGCCGGCAAGCGCATGCGCTATCTCGACCCGATTCGCATGTACCTTTTTACGTCGGCGGTGTTCTTTCTTATTTTTTTCGCCATTAACAAAGGCGGTGAAAACTTTATCAACATCGGCAGCAAGATGCGGCTGATGACAAAGATGGAGCGGCTCGAGTACGCCTCGGCTCTGCATCGGCAGGTTGAAGGAAACCCAACCGATTCGTTAAAGGCAAAACAGTTGGACTATGTGTTAGATTCCACCCTTCGCATTCGCTTATTTAGTGCCGACGAGAAGGTGGACAACGATTCTTCGTTTGCTATTAACCTTGCCGGCGAACCGTATGTGATGGAAGTAAGCAAACCCCAAAAAGAGGAAGAAGAACTGTATGCCGGGGGAAACTGGATAGGTCAGCGTTTGCAGGAAAAATGGAAGGCATACAAGCAACGCTTCGGCGACGATGAAAAAGCGATGGTGAACAACATGGCCGATTCGTTCATGCACAAGTTTCCGTACATCCTGTTTGTGTCGCTGCCGTTCTTTGCCCTTATTTTAAAACTTCTTTATCTCCGCCGCAAGCCGTTTTTTTACAGCGATCATGCGGTGTTTACCTTGTACCACTACATCTTCACGTTTATCCTGTTGCTGGTTTTCTTCCTGGTGAACGAAATGAACGACTGGCTGGATTGGAGCTTCCTGAGCTTTTTATCGGCCATGCTTTTTCTATCGGGCGGCGTGTACCTGTACATTGCCATGAAACGTTTTTATGGGCAGAAATGGGGTAGAACGCTAATCAAATTTTTGCTGTTAAACATACTGGCACTTACTGTTGTTGGTACCTTAATGATTGTCTTTATTTTGTTATCCGTCTTTCAATTATAAATATGAACAAACCTGGAGAAGCCTTTGAACGATTAGTGAGTATTATGAATGACCTGCGGGAAGGCTGCCCGTGGGATAAAAAACAAACCATTCAGAGTTTGCGGCAAATGACGCTGGAAGAAACTTACGAGCTTGCCGATGCCATTACCGATGAGAACTGGAAAGGAATCAAAGAAGAACTGGGCGATCTGCTGCTGCACATTGTTTTTTATTCGAAGATTGGAACCGAGCAGGCGCAGTTTACCATTGACGAAATGATCAACGGCATTTGCGAAAAACTCATTGCCCGCCATCCGCATATCTATGGCGATGTGAAGGTGAACAACGAAGAAGACGTAAAGCGCAACTGGGAAAAGCTGAAGATGAAAGAGGGTAAAACCTCCGTACTGGCCGGCGTTCCCAAAACATTGCCCTCGGTGGTAAAGGCCATGCGGCTGCAGGAAAAAGCAAAGCAGGTGGGCTTTGAGTGGGACAACAAAGAACAGGTATGGGAGAAAGTAAAAGAAGAAGAAGGTGAATTACAGGAAGCAATAGCCGGCGGCGACCAGCAAAAGATAGAAGAGGAGTTTGGCGACCTGCTTTTTTCGCTGGTGAACTTTGCACGGTTTTTGAATATTGACGCCGAGAACGCTTTGGAGGTCACCAATAAAAAGTTCATTAAGCGTTTTACCCGGATGGAAGAAAAAGCAGTGGAAGGTGGCAAGCCCCTGGCACAAATGACACTGGAAGAAATGGATGCCATCTGGAATCAAATCAAACGACAGAACGATTGAAGTTTTTCCAATTCCATAGCCGCTTACCCAAAAGCAGCTTGCTCATTGCAGCGGCGGTTATTTTTGCCTTTTCCTTTTTAACCGCATGGTTCTTTCAATCGAAGCCCTCCATTACCCACCAGCAAAAGCTGTTGCAGGATTATCTGGAAAAGCAGGAAACAGATGCTTATCCCTTACTAAACGATACCGCTTTACTGCGGCGGTTTGTGTTGCACAAAGAATCGCCGCAGGAATTTGAGGCGATCAGCGACAAGAAGTACGGGTTGTTCATTTTTGCTGAAACCATTTCGGAAAGCGGTGATCTTGTTTTCTGGAACAGCCATAACATCATTCCGCCCTCTACCAATTTTGCGGAGCCAGATGGCATTTCTTTGCAACTATACAAAAGCGGCTATTTCGTTGTTCACAAAAAGCAGTTGCGCCTGCCGGAGATGAGCAGCAACCTGGTGGCGTATGTGCTAATACCGGTGATGGATAAATACTACACCGAATCGCCGGGAGTACAAACGCGGTTTGTACACGATAAAGACGCCATTAAAAAAATCACCTTAACTACCGATCAAACCGAGTTTCCTGTCCGGTCCATTAACGGTAAAACGCTTTTTCATGTAACGCCGGTTGTTTATACCAATCCCAATTTTACCGATGCGGTAACGCTGATTCTGCGCCTGCTGGCGCTAACGTTAATATTGGTGTACCTGCAATCAGTTGTAGAAAAAGTAAGAAGGCAATACGGTGCTGTTGCTGCCGTAGCCATGCTGGTAGTGGTGCTTACCATTTGCCGGCTGTTTCTTCTCTGGTTTCCTTACCTGTTTTCGCTACGGCAGCTTCCGTTGTTTGATCCGACGGTGTATGCTTCCAGTTCGTTCAACCGATCACTGGGCGACCTGCTGATAAACTCTCTTTTTCTCTGCTGGATGGTTTATTATGCATGGACCATTCTCGGACCCATCAAAAAGCTTCCTTCTTTTTTAAAAGGATATGGTTCCATCATTGCCGGCGTTGCCGGTGTTTTCCTGCTTATCTGGACAACCTTTGAATTAAGCAGTCTTATTTACGACCTCGTTGCTAACTCCAAAGTTTCGTTTAGCGTTACCGATTTTTTCAGCCTCCATGTGTACACCATTTTTGGCTTTTTGGTGCTGGCATTGCTTTGCTTAACCTATTACTATTTTTCGCGGTTTCTTTTCCGCTTTGTGTTACTGGCCATGCCCGGCTTACTGTATTTATATTTTACGGTTGCTGTTGCCGGACTTGTTTTTCTCAGCCTGCACCGCGGTGGCGCCATCGTGTTGTTTTATTTACCGGTGCTTGCCTGGCTGGTCATATATACGTTGTTGTTAAACCAGGGGCAGCAACTGATTAATCGCCTGCGTATTTCCGTTGCAGGCATCTTGTTCTGGATTGTTGTTTTTTCCATTTCGCTGGCGGTGCTGGTAATGAAAGGCAGTCGTGACAAAGAGTGGCGGGAACGCAGGGCTATTGCTGAAAAATTTGACGAGCTGAGCGAACCACTAAAAGAAAAAACGCTGAGCGTTGCGCTGGCTTATCTCACACCTGATTACCTGCGCAACAACTTCCCGCGGTTTTACAACGAAACGGAAAACGCCATTCTGCGGGACAGTTTTGTGAACTCCAATTTTTTGGGCTATGCCAGTGCTTACAACACCAAAATGTATGTTTTCGATTCAACAAAACAACCCATTGGCAACAGCGACAAAACATCGTATGATGAACTGAATGATATCATCACGCGGCAAAGCAAGCCCATTGGTGATAGTAGTTTGTCCTATTACGAAACATCGTTCGACCAGTTTGTTTACATCACAAAAAGAGCGGCAAGGGACAGTAATGGCCTGATAGGAACCATGTTTATTGTTGCTACGCCTAAATATTTCCAGAGCGAGAACAAACTTTATCCCATTATTCTGCGCCAGTCCGATCCGAAGGACATTCGTAATTCGCCTGTTTATTCATTTGCTATCTATGATTCGGGGCAGTTAAAGCTTCACTCCGGCCGCTATTCTTTTCCCACTGAAATCAATGTTGCGGCAATGCCCGGCAACGAGGTAACCAAAAGAGAAACCAGCAACACCGACGAACTTTGGTACAAAAGCAGCAAGCACAGTTTAGTTATTATTGCCCGCACAAAAAACTCGTTCATTGAAAGCATTACGCTGTTCTCTTACCTTTTCTGTTCTTTCCTGCTAATGGGCGCCTTGCTGCGGGTGTCATCATACTATTCGCAACAGAACAGGGCCATAATACGACATGGCATTTTTTCCAGCCTGAACATCCGCTCGCAAATTCATGGTACCATCATTTTAATTGCAGGCCTTTCGTTTCTTGTTATTGGCATTGCCACCATTTCGTTTTTTATACAGCGGTACAAACGAAGCAATGTTGAGCAGTTGAGTCGTGCAGCCTTTGGCGCTGTCAACGCCATGGAGCAGGAAGTTGAAAAAAAAGGCTTGCTGACAAATAACGTTATCAATTTTTCAGACACTGCATCAGTGGCGGCACTACAAGGTGTGCTGGGAGATATTGCCAATGCACACGGGCTTATCGTTAACATTTATGATCTCAACGGAAACCTGAAAGCCACTTCTGATAACGAAGTTTACCAGCGTGGCTTGCTTAGCTGGAAAATGAATCCGCAGGCTTATTACGATCTGCGAAGCAAGCATCTTGTTCAGCGGGCAGAAGAAGAAACAGCCAACCAGTTAGCGTATCAAAGTATTTACATTGCCATGCGCAGCAAGGAGGGTAAAACCTACGCTTACCTGAACATGCCGTCGTTCTATTCAGAAATTAGTTTGCAACAGGAGATCTCCAATTTCATGGTTACCATCATTAACCTGAATGCCTTCATCTTTCTTGTCGCCGGTGTGATTGCGTTGTTTATCACCAATCGCATTACCCGTTCCTTCTCCATTATTGCCGATAAGATGAAGGCGGTTACGCTGGGAAGAACGAACGAAGAAATTGTGTGGACAAGAGACGACGAAATTGGCGAACTGGTGAAGCAGTACAATAAAATGGTACGGCAACTGGAACAAAGTGCCAATGCACTTGCCAAAAGCGAAAGGGAAGGTGCCTGGCGTGAAATGGCACGGCAAGTGGCGCATGAAATCAAGAACCCGTTAACGCCCATGAAGCTGAGCATACAATACTTGCAGCGGGCTATTCAAACAGGCCAGCCCAATGTGCAGCAACTGACAAGCAGCGTTGCCACTACGTTAATTGAGCAGATTGACCACCTTTCAAAAATTGCAGCTGACTTCTCACAGTTTGCCAACATTGGCAACAAGAAATTGGAAAGGGTTGATCTGCACACAGTCATTCGTTCGCTGGTTGATCTTTACGCTGCCAATCCCAAGATAAAACTTACCTGGAACCAGCTGGAACAACCGGTGTGGCTGCATGCAGATAAAACGCAGTTAAACAGGCTCTTTACCAACCTGCTGACAAATGCTGTTGATGCCTGCGCCGAAGCAAGATCCTGCGAGGTTGCCATCAACGAAAAAGAAAGGGAAGGCTGGGTGATTGTATCTGTAACCGACAATGGCGAAGGCATTCCGGTAGAAATGCAATCGAAAATTTTTACGCCGAACTTCACTACCAAAACTTCCGGCACTGGCTTAGGATTGGCCATGTGCAAAAGCATTGTTGAACAATCCGGCGGCGCCATTTGGTTTGAAACCAAAGTAGGAGAGGGAACAACTTTTT
Organism: Flavisolibacter sp.; assembly: GCA_035510335.1. Taxonomy (GTDB): domain Bacteria; phylum Bacteroidota; class Bacteroidia; order Chitinophagales; family Chitinophagaceae; genus Flavisolibacter. The sequence goes on from DATKHJ010000330.1 coordinate 10,703, forward strand.
TTGTGCAGCTGCCTTTGTTAACAGAACATCAATTATAAACAGTTATCGCAACTTACTTTTCCTAAATGCCTTTGATGCGTTTTTGTTCGCTTAGGAAAGCTTCAAACTCCTGCAGGGTAAACGAGCTTAGGTTGCGGGAAGCAGGCAGTGCGCCTTTCTGAGCCACCAACGTTCCGTATTTTACGTACATAAATTCTTCCAGCGAATGCGCATCGGGGTTGATGGAAAGAAGTAGTCCTTTCTCCAGGGCATAATCAATAAAGCGCCAATCCATATCAAGCCGGCTTGGCGATGCATTAATTTCAATAACAACATCATGCGCTACACAGGCATCAATAATTTTTTTATGATCAACCGGGTAGCCTTTTCTTCTCGTAAGCAGTCGGCCCGTCATGTGGCCAAGAATGGTGGTGTACGGATTGGTAATGGCGCCCATTAAACGCATCATCGCCTTCTCTTCATCCATGTCAAGGTTACTGTGAATGGAAGTAATGACAAGATCGAAAGATTGAAGTACTGAATTGTCGTAATCAAGCGAACCATCGCCGAGAATGTCGCATTCAATGCTTTTGAAAATTTTAAATGGTGCAAGCTTTTGGTTCAGGCTGTCAATGTATTGCTGTTGTTCAACAATTTTTTGTTCGCTCAGGCCATTGGCATAAAACGCCGATTTGGAGTGATCGGAAATAACCATGTATTCAAAACCAAGACGAATCAGTTCTTCCGCCATTTGCTCAATGGTATAAGCGCCATCGCTCCAGTTGCTGTGCGAATGAATCAAACCTTTGATGTCAGATGTCTGAACGATGTTGTTGAACGAAGTTGTTTTTGCTTTTTCAATTACCGCTTCTGTCTCCCGCAAAAAAGGAGGAATGAAAGAAAGGTCTGCCCGCAAAAAAATTTCTTCTTCACTCGCTGCATCAAAAGAAGAAGTCTCTTTTGTCAATGCATTCAGAAACACTTCGCTGCTGCTTGTTTCAAACAATGTTTTAGCAAACGCATTTTTGTTTGCAATGTGAAAATGCAACGGCAATAGATTTTCTGCACACAATATCAACAATTCATCATTGTCTGTTTGAACTGTAGTTGAATCGGTTGCCAGGAAATTTTTCAACTGCTCTTTTGTGGCAGTTGTTACCCATTCTAATTGATTGATTACTTCCAGTTGCCGTCGGTATTCACCCGTAATGGCAAACTGAGCTTCCGGAAATTTCTGTACAAGTTTTTCCTGCATTGCTGTCGCAAAATCTTCTACCTGCTTGTACAAAAAGCTGCCTGCATTGCTGCGTAAGAATGCAATCGACTCTAAAATCTTTTGCTGTGTTTTTTCACCGAAGCCTTTCTTCTGCGCAATGCGGTTATCGCGACAGGCTTCTTCCAAATCCTCAATGGTATCAATGCTCATTTCCTTCCAAATGGTATTGATCTTTTTCGGCCCAAGGCCTTTGATGTTCATCATTTCCAACACGCCGGCCGGTGTTTTTGCAATCAGTTCTTGCAAGGCTTTTAGTTCGCCGGTTTGCAAAAACTCCAGCACCTTTTTTCCTACGCTGTCGCCAATGCCTCTTGTCTTAAAAAGTTTTTCTTCGGACAGCGATGCCAGTTGCAATTCTGCTTTTTCAATGGCAAAGGCGGCACTTGCGTAACTCTTGGCTTTAAAGGCGTTCTCGCCATGAATGTCCATGAGTTTTGCTAGGAGAGAGAACTGGTCGGCAATGGCGTAATTATCAACCACAGATTCGTTTGATTTAGATTGATTAATAGGATTATTCAGTGGAAAGCCTTTTCAAGATACGAACGCTTCCTTATGCGATGAATAGAACTGTTAGCAAAATAAGGAGTTAATCCGGGGTTGGTTTTAAAGAGACGGAATAAAAAATGGATTCATGTAAAATCCATTTAATCCTTTCGAATCTCATTCATGCGCGGCAATAAAAAAAGTCCCGATGACTCGGGACTTGTATAAACTTTAAAGCTGTAAGCTTATCTGCCTTTTTTAGCAGCTCCTTTCGAAGATGCAGATGCTTTTTTAGCAGCACCGCCTTTAGAAGTTGCTTTTTTAGCAGCTCCTTTCGAAGATGCAGATGCTTTTTTAGCAGCACCACCTTTAGAAGTTGCTTTCTTAGCAGCTCCTTTGGTTGTTGCTTTTTTAGCAGCGCCTTTAGAAGCTGATTTTGTTGCTCCTTTAGAAGTTGCTTTCTTGGCTGCTCCTTTAGCTGATGCTTTTTTAGCAGCACCACCTTTGGAAGAAGCGCCTTTTTTAGCAGCACCTTTCGAAGAACTTTTTGAAGCTCCTTTAGAAGAGCTTTTGCCTGCAGCTTTTTTTGCTGTTGCCATGTTGTTTGAATTTAATGGTTAGTAAAAAAATAACGAGAGTAAAACTATAAAAAAAATTTAACTCTCAAAGTTTTTTACACAACCATCATACCAAACACTTATGCAGTGGCTTCAACCGGCGTAACAGAAACAAACGTTCTGTCTTGTCTTCCTTTGCGGAATTCAACAACACCATCAGTCGTTGCAAACAAAGTGTAGTCTTTACCAACACTTACATTCTTACCGGGATGATATTGCGTGCCACGCTGACGAACGATGATGTTGCCGGCGATAGCAGGTTGACCACCAAAAATTTTCACACCCAAACGCTTACTGTTTGAGTCGCGGCCGTTCTTTACGGAGCCTTCACCTTTTTTATGTGCCATGATGAAATGAGTTTAAAAGTTCAAAGTTTAAAGTTCAAAGTCTCACGTTTGTCGTTTGACATTTCACTTCTTATGCGATGTCGTTGATTTTAATTTTCGTGTACTGCGTACGGTGTCCTTTTTTCTTACGGAAACCTTTACGGCGCTTTTGCTTGTAAGCGATCACCTTGTCACCTTGCACATGGCTAAGGATCTCAGCCTGGATCTTTACACCACTGTTAGCAAAGGTCAGGTTGCCATTAGCGTCGGCCATTATCACGTCAGAAAACTCTACTTTGGAGCCGGTCTCGCCACCAATCTTGGGGACGTATAAAGTCTGGTCTTTTTCAACCTTGAATTGCTTGCCGGCGATTTTTACGATTGCGAACATAACGGTTCAAAAATTAGGTGGGCGAAGGTAAGGGGAAAAGTTGATGTGGCAAAGATTTTATACTGCCGTTGCGTTAAATTAGGAAGGCCTTAACCTGCAGGCCGTATCTTCGTGCGCCTTTTGCTTTGCCATGAAGATAAAATCATTCCTCGCCAAGCCGTTTGCATCCTATATCTATAAACAGATTCGCAAGAGCGCAGTAACCGCCCTGCAAGATCAGGATACTATTTTAAAAGACTTGCTGAAAACCGGTAAAACCACCGAGTTTGGCGCCGACCACAAGCTGGCCGACGTTCACAGCTACGATGGCTTTATGCAGGCCGTGCCCATTCGCGATTACGAAGGTTTTAAACCCTACATCGAGAAAATAAAAGACGGCAAGCACAACATTCTCTGGAAAGGGAAGCCCATTTACCTGGCTAAAACCTCCGGAACCACCAGTGGGGTAAAATACATTCCCATTACAAAAGATTCCATTTCCAACCACATTAATACGGCCCGCAATGCCTTGTTAAGTTACATGGCCGAAACGGGCAACACCGCTTTTGCCGATGGCAAGATGATCTTTCTATCGGGTTCGCCGGTGCTGGAACGAATTGGCGGTATCCCAACTGGCCGGTTGAGCGGCATTGTCAACCACCACATTCCGCAATACCTGCGGCGCAACCAGTTGCCTTCGTACGAAACAAATTGTATTGAAGACTGGGAAACAAAACTCGATGCCATTGTAGCGGAGACCATCAGCAAAGACATGACGCTCATCAGCGGCATTCCGCCATGGGTGCAAATGTATTTCGACCGCTTGCAGGAAAAGAGCGGTAAGAAAATAGGAGACTTGTTTCCAAAATTCTCCGTGCTGGTGCACGGTGGTGTGGCCTTTGAACCGTACAAAGCAAAGCTGTTTCAAAGCATTGGAAAAGAATTGGCCACCATTGAAACCTTCCCGGCGTCGGAAGGATTTTTTGCTTTCCAGGATTCGCAGAAAGAAGAAGGCCTCTTATTAAATACCGCCAGCGGAATTTATTTTGAATTTGTGCCGGCAGCAGAAATCTTCAACCCTAACCCAACCCGCCTTTCTTTACACGATGTTAAAGTAGGGGAGAACTATGCGTTGATTGTAAACAGCAGTGCCGGTTTGTGGGGCTATAATATTGGCGATACGGTTAAGTTCGTCAGCACCAATCCTTACCGCGTTGTGGTTACTGGCCGTATTAAGCATTTTATTTCTGCCTTTGGCGAACACGTAATTGCCGAAGAAGTGGAATGGAGTTTGCTAAAAGCGGCGCAGGAAGAAGGGCTGCGCATTACAGAGTTTACCGTTGCACCGCTCATTCAGCAGGGAGAAGGAAAAAGTTACCACGAATGGCTGATTGAGTTTGAAAGCGAACCGGCGAACATGGAAAGCTTTGCATTGAAGGTTGATAACAATCTTCGTCAGAAGAATATTTATTACGACGATTTGATCCGTGGAAATATTTTGCAGCCCTTGCAAATTACTGCCGTGCAAAAAGGTGGATTTGTTGAATACATGAAATCCATTGGAAAACTGGGCGGACAAAACAAAGTGCCGCGCCTGAGCAACGACCGCAAACTGGCCGATGCATTAAAGCGCTGGATAAAAAAGCCATCTTCTGTTTGAGCCGGGCAACTGCCGTTTGAGTAATTTTACCGAATTGACTATTTTGACCACCTGAATCCACCATGAACACATCCATCAAACGCATTGCAATCTTTGGCTCCACCGGCTCTATCGGTACACAGGCCCTGGAAGTCATTGAAGCCAACCCAGATAAATTTTCCGTGGAGGTACTCACCTGTAACAACAATGCTGATGTTTTAATACAGCAGGCAATAAAGTTTCAGCCGAACATTGTTGTGATTACCGACGAAACTAAATATGCCAAAGTAAAAGATGCACTAAATCATACCGACACAAAAGTGTTTGCCGGCGAACAGGCGCTGGAAGAAGTAGCTTCCATGGATGTGTACGACCTGATGCTGGCGGCTATTGTTGGTTATGCCGGTCTGAAGCCAACATTAAACGCGGTAAAAGCAAAAAAGCCGGTGGCACTGGCTAACAAAGAAACACTGGTTGTTGCCGGTGATATTGTGATGCAGACGGCCTACGAAAACCGTGTTCCCATTATTCCGGTTGATTCAGAACATTCGGCTATTTTTCAATGCCTGGTAGGCGAGGTGCGAAATCCCATTGAGAAAGTCATTCTTACCGCTTCCGGCGGACCGTTCCTCGGCAAAAAGCCAAACTACCTTGTGAACGTAAAACGCGACCATGCGCTGCAGCATCCTAACTGGAGCATGGGCGCCAAAATCAGCATCGATTCGGCCACATTAATGAACAAAGGGCTGGAGATGATTGAAGCCAAGTGGTTGTTTAACCTTGCTGCCGATCAAATTGAAGTGCTGGTGCATCCACAAAGCATTATTCACTCCATGGTACAGTTTGAAGATGGTAGCGTAAAGGCGCAGATGGGCCTACCCGATATGAAGCTGCCCATTCAATATGCCATGGCGTTTCCCAAGCGGATCAAAAACGATTTTCCGCGGATGGATTTCAAAAAAATCCGCAACCTCACGTTTGAAGAGCCGGATATTAAAACCTTCCGCAATCTTGCCCTGGCTATTGAAGCGCTGCACAAAGGCGGTAATTTGCCCTGCGTGTTAAATGCCGCCAACGAAATTGCCGTTTATGCTTTCCTGCGCAACCGCATTGGCTTTTTAGACATGACGGATGTGATTGAGCAAACCATGCAAAAGGTGCCGTTCCTGCAAAAACCATCGTTGGAAGATTACCTTGATAGCGACGCAGAAGCCCGTAACTACGCGGCAGACCTCATTAAGCTGTAGGCTTGCCGCCGGTGTTGTTATAACGAACATTTATACTTTTCATCACTTATATTGCAGCCTCAAAATTCGGGCTTTGATTTTTTTTGTGACCAGCTAAAAGCAGCTATGAAGCTTCCGTTGCGTCGCACTCTTCAGGGTTCTGAACATTATTGAACAAGATTCCTGCGCACAAAAACAGGCGTCACCGTATTGAATTATGATGCTACTTGCTGTTAACTGGTCCGCTATGTTTGCCAACATTGGCCAGTTTATTTTAGCGTTCTCCATATTGGTTGTTTTGCACGAACTGGGACACATGCTCCCGGCCAAATGGTTTGGCTGCCGTGTAGATAAATTCTACCTCTTTTTCAATCCCTGGTTTTCACTCTGGAAAACCAAGAAAGGCGAAACAGAATACGGCCTTGGCTGGATTCCGCTGGGCGGCTATGTAAAAATTGCCGGCATGATTGACGAGAGCATGGACAAAGAGCAAATGAAGCTGCCGGCGCAACCTTACGAGTTTCGGGCAAAGCCGGCCTGGCAGCGACTGATTATTATGCTGGGCGGTGTTACCGTCAACTTCATTCTGGCGCTGGTGTTGTTTGCCATGATTTTATTTGTGTGGGGAAATGAACGCCTGCCGGTTGCCAATATGAAATACGGCCTGGTTACCGATTCCCTAGCTATGAAAGCCGGCCTGAGAGACGGCGATAAAATAACTGCCGTTAATGGCAAGCCCGTACAATACTTCGAAGACATTGCAAAAGGAGTGGTGTTTAACGAAACCGTTAAACTGTCGCTGAACCGCAATGGTGTTGATACCACGCTGACGCTTCCTTCCGGTTTTCTGTCGGCATTGACCAAGCGCCAGGCCGCTGCCTTTGTATTTCCGCGTGTGCCTGCTGTGGTAAAAGACGATCCCGAAGCAAACTATGTTTCCGGCGAGTTGAAGGAAGGTGATCAGATTGTTGGCGTGAATGGCAAAAGCGTTTTCTTCTTTGATGAATTTTCAAGGGCGAAAAAAGACCTCAAAAACCAGAACATATCCGTGCAGGTACTGCGCAAT
>DATKHJ010000331.1:0-6491 GCA_035510335.1 Flavisolibacter sp.
ACAGGCCTTTTCCATCGCTCCGCGGCTGGCGAATGTCGTGTGCACGAATGGCCAGGTTTGCCATGAGCAAAGCCTCCGTTACAGGGCCTGCAATTTCAAACGGCGAGCTTAGTTCTTTCTTCCCATATCCGGCAATGCAACCTTCTACCCATTGCGCATAGTGGCCGCTGGCACCATTGTGCACACGGGCATATTTCTGTTTTACTTTTACCTGGGTGGTGCGGGAAGTGGGCAGCAGGCGCGGGTTTTCACCGTAGGTGCTGCACATCATTTTTCCTTTGGTGCCAATAAACAAGGTGCCGTTTCCGCCATCACCAAACACTTCATTCGGTCCCAATTCATCGGGGCGGGTAGGCTGAATGCCGCCGTCCATCCAGTGAACGGTTACAGGGCCCTTGGTCTTTTTTGTTTTCGGAAAGGTCATGGTTACGTGGCTTGATGGCGGCGCACTATCAGGGAAATAACCGCGGCGGAATTCATCTACGTACACCGAGCCAACACTGGCCTGCACATCGTTCACATATTGTAAATCCAATACACGGAAGGCGGGTTCAATCAGGTGGCAGCCCATATCGCCTAAAGCGCCGGTGCCATAGTCCCACCAGCCGCGCCAGTTAAAAGGCACTACCTTTTCCACATAATCTTTGTAAGGCGCAGTGCCTAACCAGAGGTCCCAATCCAGTTCGGCCGGGACGGCAGCTTTGTTGGCCGACCAGGGAATACCCTGCGGCCATACGGGGCGGTCGGTCCAGCTATAAACGGTGTGTACATCGCCAATGATGCCGGCATCATACCAATCCATCAACTGCCGAACACCATCGCCGGAGGCGCCCTGGTTTCCCATTTGCGTAACGACCTTGTATTTTTTTGCAGCGTCGGTCAATACTCTTGCTTCATACACATCATGCGTGAGTGGTTTTTGCACGTACACATGTTTGCCCAACTGCATGGCTGCATAAGCCTGCACGGCGTGGTTGTGGTCAGGGGTAGAAACAGAAACGGCATCGAAGTTCTTTGCTTCTTTGTCCAGCATTTCCCGCCAGTCTTTGTAATATTTTGCTTTGGGGAAGGCCTTTCTTGAATTGGCGGCTCTTCTGTCATCTACATCACACAAAAAAGCAATGTCCGCTTTGCCACTTTTGTAAAAGCTCATGATGTCGCTTTCACCTTTGCCGCCAACGCCAATACCGGCAACAATTAATTTATCGCTTGGTGCAAGAAATCCCCTGCCCAATACATGACGCGGTACAATGAAAAAACCAGCGGTAGCAATAGCTGTATTCTTTAAAAAACTACGTCTTGAAGCTTGTAAATTTTGTTTATCGTTTGCAGACATAACAATTACATTAAAGATTCATCTTTTTTAATTCGCTTACTGCATGGTCACAAGCTCTTGCTGTTAACGCCATATAGGTTAACGATGGATTTACGCAAGAGGCTGAAGTCATACAGGCGCCATCGGTGACATACAGGTTTGGCGCATCCCAAACCTGGTTCCACTGGTTCAGAACAGAAGTCTTCGGGTCACGTCCCATTCTTGCTGTTCCCATTTCATGAATGCCCATGCCTGGTGCATAATCGCTTTCAAATGGTTTGGGATCTTTCATGCCAGCCGCTGCCAACATTTCCACGGCATCGTTCATCATGTCCACCCGCATCTTTTTCTCGTTGTCTTTGATCTCGCAATCGATGGAAAGAACGGGCAGGCCCCATTTGTCTTTCTTGCTTTTATCCAACGCAATTTTGTTCTCGTGGTAGGGAAGCATTTCGCCAAAGGCCGTCATGCCAATGTTCCACTGGCCGGGTTCGCACAGGGCATCTTTAAAATCGCCACCAATCGACATCTCGGCAACTTCTCGTCCCCAACCCTGGCGGTTGGCAGCACCCTGGTAGCCAAAGCCGCGGAGGTAATCTCGTTTATCGCTGCCAATGTTGCGGTAGCGAACAAGGTAAAAACCGGTTGGCCGCTTGCCGTACACATATTTGTCGTCGTAGCCTTCTGCCTTTGCATTGGCACCCACGCGGAAGTGGTGATCCATCAGGTTGTGTCCCAACTCTCCGCTGCTGCTGCCCAGTCCTCCATCCCACACATCGGTGGCAGAGTTCATGAGCACCCACGTTGAATTCATGGCAGAGGCATTCAGGAAAACGATCTTTGAAAAATAATCGTAGGTCTGGTTGGTTTCTGCATCCAGTACTCGTACACCTTTTGCCCGCTTGGTGTCTTTGTCGTAAATAATTTCGGTAACAATGGAGAAAGGCCGCAGTGTAAGATTGCCGGTTTTCACGGCCGCAGGAAGTGTTGCCGCCTGCGTGCTGAAGTAACCGCCAAATGAGCAGCCCAGCCAGCATTTGTCGCGGTAGAGGCACTGGCGGTTTTGTTCGGGACGTGGCTCTGTAATGTGTGCCACGCGGCCAATAATGAGGTGGCGGTTCATTTTTTCTTTCAACCGTGCGGCTACGTCTTTTTCAACGCAGTTCAGTTCCATTGGTGGCAGAAAATTACCGTCGGGCAGTTGCGGCAAACCAGCTTTGGAGCCGCTGATGCCGGCAAAACCTTCTACGTAGGTGTACCAGTTTTCAATGTCTTTATAGCGAATGGGCCAGTCAATGGCCACACCGTCTTTTGCGTTGGCTTCAAAATCAAGATCGCTCCAGCGGTAGCTGTGACGGCCCCACATCAGCGATCGTCCGCCAACGTGATAACCACGGTACCAGTCGAAGCGTTTCACTTCCGTGTAAGGGCTTTCGCTGTCCTTTACCCAGTAGTGCAGGTTGCGTTCATTCAGTGGGTAGTCGCGTTTCAGCACCGGGTATTCTTTGATCATTTGCTGTGTGCGGCCGCCACGGTGGGGAAGTTCCCACAGTTCGCGGTTGGCCTCTTCGTAGCCTTGGCCGTGTTTGATGTCGCGGCCTCTTTCCAGCAGCAACACTTTTAATCCTTTTTCTGTTAGCTCTTTGGCTGCCCAGCCACCGCTGATGCCGGAGCCGACAACAATTGCATCGTATGTATTGTTTGCCATAAATTGTTTGCGTTAGTGGTTTGTTGTTTGTGGTTAGTTGTTCAAATGAGGGCTTTAGACTCAGATATCACAAATCGAAATCGCTTTTTTTAACGCAGCAATCTTCGATTCATTGTCTTTGCCCGTAGTGATGAATTCCTGCGCAACGTATCCTTTAAAACCTGTTTTTACAATGGCCTGCATAATAGCAGGATAATATAATTCCTGCGATTCGTCAATTTCATGTCTGCCCGGAACACCAGCCGTATGGTAATGGCCAAAATACTGGTGTTGATCCGTGATGGTGCGAATGATATCGCCTTCGTTGATCTGCATGTGGTAGATATCGTACAACAGTTTAAAGTTGGGCGAACCAAGGCGCTTGCACAATTCAATTCCCCAGGCCGATTTATCGCACATGTAATCGGGGTGGTTGACCTTGCTGTTAAACAGTTCCATTTGCAACACAACACCTTTTTTCTCTGCCAGCGGCATAATTTGCTTTAAGCCTTCCACGCAGTTTTTCAGGCCGGTTTCATCGTCCATGCCTTTGCGGTTGCCGCTAAAGCAAATCAGGTTTTTATAGCCTGCATCGGCAACCAGGTTAATGTGTTCCGTGTAGTTTTTAATCAGCGTTGCGTGGTATTGTTTGTCGTTCCAGCCTTCGGTTAAGCTAATTTCTGCGCCGTTGCACATGGAGGAATCAACGCCGTGTTTTTTCAGGATGTTCCATTCTTTCGGTCCTACTAAATCAATGGCCGAAAAGTTCATGCTCTTTACCATCTGGCACATTTCGTCCAGAGAAAGAAAGTTGTACGTCCAGCGGCAAACGGAGTGGTTGATATTGCCCTTCAATTTGATTTCTGTTTGTGCAGTGCTGCAACTTGCCAGCGAGATGGCAGGCGAAGCCGCAACAGCGGTTCCGGTGAGCAGTAAATTTTTTAAGAGATTTCTTCGTTGCATGGTGGCGGTAAGTCTTTAGGTTAAGCGGGTTTCAGCAAGTCCTTTCTCTGCCTGCGGTTCGGTAACAAGCGTTTTCTTTTCATCTCTGAACAACACGAGGAAAAGCAGCATAACACCTGCTGCAATAGCTGCAGGAATCAGCCAAACCATTTGATAATTGAAAGTGTCGCCGGTTTTATAGGCATCGGTAACGGCTCCGGCTACTTCAAAGCCAATGAGCATACCCACGCCATATGTTGCAAGTGTAATCAATCCCTGTGCAGCGCTTTTGTAACGTTCCCCGGCTCTTGCGTTGGTGTAAATCTGTCCCGATACAAAAAAGAAATCGTAACAAATGCCGTGCAGAGCTATACCAAGCAGCAACATAAAACCAAGTTCGCCTGCATTGCCATAAGCAAATAATACATAACGCAGTGCCCAGGCAAACATGCCTACAAGAATGGTTTTCTTAAAGCCAAAACGGGAGAAGAAAACTGGCAGTAATAACAGGAAACCAACTTCCGAAATTTGCCCGATGGTCATTTTACCGGTTGGGTTTTCCATGCCAACATTGGTAAGAAAAAGATTGGTGTTCTGGTAATAAAACGCAAGTGGAATACAAATCAGGATAGAAGAAATAAAGAAGATAGCGAAGTTTTTATCCTTCAGCAACTTCAGTGCATCCAGTCCAATGATCTCACCAAAGCTTGTTTTTTCGCCTGAACGTTTTGTGGGTGGCGTTTTGGGAAGTGTAAAGCTGTATATGCCTAACACCGCAGAAGCAATGCCTGCCATCAAAAACGTGTTTTTCAACAAACCTTGTCCAATGTTTTCTTTACTGTCCCAATGAAAAAGAAAGCTAATAAGCAAACCGGCCAAAATCCAGCCAATGGTACCAAAGGCCCGAATGAAAGAAAACTCTTTTTCCGGGTCTTTCATTTGGTTGAAGGAAACCGAATTAACCAATGCCAGTGTTGGCATAAAAAGAACCATGTACACAAAAACATACGGGTAAAAAACACCAATGGTTTCGGCCTGGTAAAGTTGATACATCAACACGGCGCCAATTAAATGCAACACACCGAGAATTTTTTCGGCGTTGAAATATTTGTCGGCAATTAATCCAATGATAAATGGTGCAATGATGGCACCCCACGATTGCGTGGAAAACACCTTTGCGCTTTCGCCGCCGCTGGCATTAAGGTTGGCGCTTAAAAAGGTTCCCAGCGTTACAAACCAGGCTCCCCAGATAAAAAAGTTCAGAAACATCATGAAGGATAACTGGAAGCGGGTCGTGGCTTTCATGCAGTAAGATTTTTTGGTAATTTGATGGTTGAAGAAGATGGAAGCGGCCTATTAAAAACAAGCATGAACAAATCAATTTGTCTGTTATTCGTTAGTCAAACGTTTTAAAAGTACATCTTTTTGAATAGCCAGTAATTATTCTTTGCCACAAAAAATTCACATGGTAGAAATCCCTTGCCTAATAATTTTTCACGCACAACAAAATACCTTCCTAAATTTAGCCGATTGAAAGATGTTTGCTTATGGGAGATATTCAAATTAAGGTACAGCCGAAAAACTACGATGTCATTATTGTAGGCTCTGGAGCCGGTGGTGGCATGGCAGCTTACAAGCTGTCGAAAGCAGGATTGAGTGTGGCACTCGTAGAGGCCGGGCCAATGTACGATCCGCGAAAAAATGTAACGCAGTTAAAATGGTCGTACGAGTCGCCGCGAAGAGGCGCCAGTACAAAGTTTCGGCCCTTTGGCGATTTTGACGCCTGCTATTGGGGCTGGGAAATTGATGGTGAGCCTTACACCAAAGCTGCCGGTACCGAGTGGGACTGGTGGCGTGCCCGCATGGTGGGCGGACGAACCAATCATTGGGGACGCATTTCGCTCCGTTTTGGTCCCAAGGATTTTCGCCGCCGCAGCCTTGATGGCCTGGGTGAAGACTGGCCAATAACTTACGATGAAATAAAACCGTATTACGATGACCTTGACAGGCTAGTTGGCGTGTTTGGTACCAACGAAGGGTTGGAGAACGACCCGGATGGTGTGTTTCTTGCGCCGCCGAAGCCACGCCTTCACGAGCTGTTTATAAAACGGGCTGCTATGCAGGCCGGTGTTAATGTGATTCCTTCTCGTCTTTCTATTCTTACCCAAAAAATAAACGACGAACGCGGACAATGTTTTTTCTGCGGTCAGTGTAATCGCGGTTGTAGTGTTTATGCCGATTTCTCGTCGTCATCGGTGTTGGTAAACCCTGCTATTAAAACCGGCAAGGTTGATTTGTTTGACAATGCCATGGTGCGGGAAGTATTGACTAACAAAGAAGGATTGGCCACAGGAATTTCTTACGTCAGCAAAACCGACATGCAGGAGTACCAGGTAAACGGTCGTACCGTTGTGTTGGCGGCCAGTGCCTGCGAAAGCGCTAGGCTGTTGCTGAATTCAAAATCGGCCCGTCACCAAAATGGTTTGGCCAACAGTAGCGGCGTGGTAGGCAAATACCTGCACGATTCTACCGGCGCATCGCTGGGTG
>DATKHJ010000332.1:0-2798 GCA_035510335.1 Flavisolibacter sp.
AAGTTACAACGTCAACACCTTTCAGGTTGCCGATAAAATCGTAATAGTTTGCCGCGGGTGCATTGCGAATGGTGACCGCACTTACACGATCAACCGTTACCGGCGCTTCCAGCAGCCGCTGCGGTGTACGTGATGCAGACACGACCACTTCCTGGCCAATAGTAGTTGCCGGTACAAAGTTGACAACAACCGCGTTGGTAGAATTCACGGTTATTTCCTGCGTTTCAAAACCAACGGAAGTAATGACAAGTGTAACCGGTAAAGAAGGCACCGTTAACGCAAATCGTCCGCTTGCATCGGTGGTTGTTCCCTGCGAGCCCGACTTAACCTGCACCGACACATTGGCTAAACCTTCGCCGGTAGCCGTGGAGGTAACGGTTCCGTTGATGGTTTGTGTTTGTGCCCAGGAAGTAATTGAAAATAAAAATGCCGTTAGCCATACGGCAAAATAGCGTACGTCTTTCCTCATAGTAATAAAGTTTTTGTTGGAGATACCGTTCATGCTAATCGTTAGATCTCTCGGGGAGAGATTCGTATAATCTTGCCGGAAAAATAAGGATTCCAATCAGCAACCGAAAATTAATTTGAAGAGCTTGTAAAACATGTTGAAATTTTATCCGGCCGATTGTTCTTCCATTCCAAATTCATCAACGTATTTTGCATATGGCACAATTTGAATTCCCCAACCAAACAGGATTTTACCAGGGTAAGGTAAGAGACGTTTACACCATCGACAACACCAGGCTGGTGATGATCGCCTCCGATCGTATTTCGGCTTTTGATGTGATTCTTCCGCGGTTAATTCCGTTTAAAGGACAGGTGCTCAACAGCATTGCAGCTTACATGCTTCGCGAAACAAAAGACATTTGTCCCAACTGGCTCGTCTCTACGCCTACGCCTAATTCATCTATCGGTCACAAGTGCCAGCCGTTTAAAATTGAAGTGGTGGTGCGGGGAAATTTGTGCGGCCATGCCTGGCGGACCTATTCAGACGGCACCCGCATTTTATGCGGTGCGCTTTTGCCTGATGGGTTAAAAGAGTCCGACTATTTTCCGGAGCCCATCATCACCCCTTCTACCAAAGCCGATGCGGGACATGACGAAGACATTTCGGAAGAAGAAATTCTGCGGCAGGCACTGGCAACAAAAGAAGAATGGGAGCAGATTAAATCCTATGCATTAAAGCTGTTTGCCAAGGGGAAAGAACTGGCATTGAAGCAGGGGTTAATTCTGGCCGACACGAAATACGAATTTGGCAAACGCAACGGCGAAATTGTGCTGATGGATGAAATTCACACGCCGGACTCTTCCCGCTATTTTTATGCAGAAGGTTTTGACGAACGCCAGGGCCGTGGCGAAAAACAAAAGCAATTGAGCAAGGAGTTTGTACGTGAATGGCTGATTCAAAATGAGTTCATGGGCAAGGAAGGCCAAACCGTTCCGGAGATGAGCGACGAATGGGTGGAAACCATTTCGAACAAATACATTGAGCTCTACGAAAAACTCACAGGCCATTCCTTTGAACCGATGCAACTGGATGATGAGGAAATGTACCGGCAGATTGTGTCAGCGTTGAACGAACATTAATCTGTTCCGCTAAGAATCAGAGTTTGGAGTATGCCGTTGCCCGCAGAAAGGTAATGTCGATCTTCGACACGTTGTTTTGGTATTCTGCCTTCGACGACATGGCCTTCCATTCCGGATGACCACCAAATGTTTTCCAGTGTTCGTCTCTTGAACCCTTGTTAGCAAAAGAAGTCATGTACACCAGGTTGGGCATGCGGTTACCGGCAATCACCTGTCCGTAGAACACGGCATTAAAACCAAGTTTTTCAAACAGCGCAACTTCGCCATCATTAAACATCTTTACCTTGTTTTGATGCAAGGCTTCGGTAGCCGATTCGTAGCTCCGCAATTCATAAATCCTTTCCGCTTTATCATTGGATAGTCTTGATGCCTTCAACTGCGGCATGCCTTCAAATGCTTTCATCAAAATAGTTTCCGTGCGGGTAAAAGGCGCATTGTTATGCAATGCTTTTGCATAAGCCGGAACAGTAAGCGTATCCTGGATTGTTGCGTTGTAAACACTCTGCAAGCCCTCCCATTGCGCCAGTGATTTTAGAGGAATCAACACATACAAACGTTTGTCTTTGGCTGTATCGTTGTCAATCGCTTTAAAAACGCCAATGCGGTTAAAACCTTTCTTGCCGGCCGTAGGTAAAAAGGAAGCCTGTAAATATTGCTCAATCAGCGCCAGCTGGTTGGTGTCGGCAGCATGGTAAACTTTCAATTCAATGCATTCTCTTGCCGCTCCCCGCTTCTGTGCGGATGCCGGTTTTAACAGGAACAGCAAACATAAAAGCAAAAAGAATCGGCTGGCAATGCGAATTGCAGAAAACGTGAGGGTCATGGTAGATTTCTTATACTGCTAAATGTAAACTCTTTGCCTGATTTACCGTTACAAGCTTTGCGAAATACAGCAAGGCTTGACAGGTAAGCTCTGCTATCGTAACTTGTATAAAATTTTTCCGCCATGTACTTTGCCGTTCAACACGACATTACCAACACCGAAGGCTTCTGGGAAGCGGCGCAACGCAACCTTCCCCGCTTGCCGGAAGCCGGCGTAAAGCGGGTGGTATCGGTTTTTCCCAACAAGGAGATGGACAAATGTATTTGCGTGTGGGAAGCCGATTCGATGGAGACGCTTGAAAACTATTTTCGGGAAAAGATGGGCAATGCCAGTCGCAATGCTGCTTATGAGATCAACGAAGCAGCGGCGTTTGGGCCGGGATTGTAAA
>DATKHJ010000333.1:0-14917 GCA_035510335.1 Flavisolibacter sp.
TGGGCCGTGCCTTTTACATTCAGAATGTAGAAGGCGATCAGTGGCGCAATCTTTCCGACAGCATGCACCAGCGTTACGTCGAGCTGGATGCCGAACGCGGAACCATCTTCAGCGAAGACGGAAAAATGCTGAGCACTTCCATTCCTTTCTTCGATATCTACATTGATTTTGGCGCGGATGGTTTGCGGGATAAGAACGGTCGCCGCTTTCGCGAAAATGTTGACTCCTTCGCCATTGCTGTTGCAGGCTTGTTTGGCGACAAATCTGTTTCTGCTTATAAAAAAGAATTACAGCAAGGCTATAATAAAAAGAACCGTTACTACCTGCTGCGCAAAGGTCTTACGTTTGAAGAGTACAAAAAGTTTAGAACCTTTCCCCTCGTTCGTTTGGGCAGAAACAAAAGCGGTGTAATTGCCGAAGAGCGCAGCAAGCGCTTAAATCCGTTTGGCCTGTTGGCCAGAAGAACCATTGGTCTCTCCCGCGAAAATGCGCAGAACGTTGGTATTGAAAGAACCTACGACAGTTTGTTGCAAGGCCAGCCCGGAAAACGTCTTGTTCGATACATCGCCGGCGGTGCGCCAATTCCCATTGAAGGTTACGAGATAGAAGCGGAGATGGGAAAAGATATTTTCACTACGCTGGACATTCACATGCAGGATATTGTTGAATCGTCTTTAATGAAGATGATGGTGAAAAGCGAATCCGAGTATGGTACTGCCATTGTAATGGAAACCAAAACAGGAAAGATTAAAGCCATCGCCAATCTTGGCCGCACAAAAGATGGCAGCTACAGCGAAACGCAAAACTTTGCTTTGCAAACAACCGAGCCGGGTTCTACCATTAAGCTAGCTACGTTGCTGGCTGTTCTCGATCATGGTTCAAGCAAGATCAATGATTTGGTAGAAGTGGGTTCTGCCGGTCGTCAATATGTAGGTGTAAGAAACGTGACCGATGCGGAGCGTTCGCCCAAGCCTATGCTCACGGTGAAAGAAACATTTGCGCACAGCTCCAACGTAGGCTTTGCCAAGCTGGCTTACAAAGCCTTCGCCGAAAAGCCGGATGTGTACAAAAGCTACCTGCAGAAATTTTATCTCGATAAAAAAACCGGCATTGATTTATTAGGTGAGCGGGCACCAAGATTACCAAAGATCAAGCGCAACAAAGAAGGCTTGCATGCCATGTTAACAGCTGCCTTTGGTTATGCCATTGAAGTAACGCCACTGCACACACTAATGCTGTACAACGCCATTGCTAACGATGGTAAGATGATGAAGCCTTACCTCGTAAACAGCATTAAAAATGGCGGCGTTACCGTAAAAGAATTTTCTCCTATTGTATTGGACGAAAACCTTTGCAAGCCGGAAGTTATCCAGGCAGCACGAAGCAGCATGGAAGCGGTTGCGATTGAAGGTACAGCGAAGAATGTGTTTAAGGATTTCCCGATTCCGGTGGCCGGCAAAACCGGTACGGCGCATTTTGCCGATGGCAGCACCGATTACCGCGACGGTATTTACCTGGCTTCTTTCGCCGGTTATTTTCCTGCTGATAAACCTGAATACACGTGCGTTGTGCTGATTAAAACAAGACCCCGTGCTGCCATGCACTACGGTGGACAGTTAGCAGCGCCGGTATTTAAAGAAGTGGCCCTGGGTATTTACACACAATATGTAAAAGGAAAGAAAGTAGGTGCAGTGCATGTGGTGCCGGATAGCTCTTCTTACATCTATGCAGGGCATAAAGAAGATGTGCAGCAGGTGTTGCAAACCGTGAACGTGGCTTACCTCGATTCGGCCGACAAAGCGGCGCCTTACAGCCAGGTGCATACTTCTAATTACAAGCCGGTTGCAAAAGGTGTAGTTGATAGTAAGAACCTGATGCCCGATGTGCGGTACATGACCCTGCGTGACGCTTTATACATTCTGGAAAACAAGAACGTAAAAGTGCAGGTAAAAGGAAAAGGAAAAGTAATAGCGCAGGATGTTTTACCCGGAACGCCAATTAATAAAAAAACAACGGTCACCCTTTTATTAAATTAAGTGAAGACGATAGCCGACATATTATACAAGGTGCACATTGCAGCCGTATCGGGTTCAACCGATGTGGTGGTAAGTGGCGTGCAGATTGATTCCCGCAAGGTATCGCACAGGAGTGTGTTTGTGGCGGTGAAGGGTGCAGCGGCAGATGGTCACCAATTCATTGGCAAAGCTGTTGAGCAAGGTGCTGTTGCTATTGTTTGCGAAGAAATGCCGGCCGAACAAAAAGAAGGCGTGTCCTACATTCAAACATCTGACAGCGCAGAAGCAGCAGGTGTGATGGCGCACAATTTTTACGATCAGCCATCCACTAAATTGAAGCTGGTTGGTGTAACCGGAACAAACGGCAAGACAACCATCGCCACGCTTCTTTATAAATTATTCACCTGTTTGGGTTACGAGTGTGGTTTGGTTAGCACCGTGGAGAATATGATCAGCGGGAACGTTATTCCATCTACCCACACAACACCAGATGCTGTTAGCCTGAACGCACTGTTAAAGCAAATGGTAGATGCCGGTTGCGACTATGCTTTCATGGAAGTAAGCTCGCATGCCGTGCACCAGCGCCGTATTGCAGGGTTGGAATTTGCCGGTGCGTTGTTCAGCAACATCACGCATGATCATTTAGATTATCACAAAACATTCGACGAATACATCAAAGCCAAAAAAGGTTTTTTTGACGGGCTTTCTGCTTCTGCCTTTGCCATCACCAACATTGATGACAAGCGAGGTGCTGTAATGCTGCAAAACACGGCGGCCAAAAAACTGTCGTACAGTCTGCGTTCAGTGTCTGATTTCAAAGGAAAGATTTTAGACAATGGTCTGAGCGGTTTGGCCATGACCATTAACGATCAGGAAGTGCATTTCAGAATGATTGGTGAGTTCAATGCTTACAATTTATTAGCTGTTTATGGTGCTGCCGTTTCGTTAGGCCAGGATAAGCAAGACGTGCTGCAATGTTTAAGCAACACAACCGGTGCGGAAGGAAGATTTGATTACGCTATTTCTCCAAAGGAGAAAGTGATTGCGATTGTGGATTATGCCCACACGCCGGATGCATTAATCAATGTGCTGGCAACCATCAAAAAATTAAAGCAGGGACACGAACAAGTGATTACGGTAGTGGGTTGTGGTGGCGACCGCGACAAAACAAAACGTCCGGTAATGGGAGAAGTTGCCTGTGAGCACAGCGACAAAGTGATCTTCACCAGCGACAATCCCCGCACCGAAGATCCAATGCAGATTTTGGTTGACATGGAAACCGGTTTGCCGGTTTCTGCAAAACGAAAATACATCTCTATTCCTGACCGGGCACAAGCTATCAAAACAGCCATCTCCATGGCGCAGCCGGAAGATATTGTTTTGATTGCCGGGAAAGGGCATGAGAAGTACCAGGAAATTAATGGCGTAAAACATCACTTCGACGACAAAGAAGTGGTGCAGGAAATGTTTGAATTGCTAGGAAAATAAAAAACAACAACGAACAATGTTATACCACATCGCTGAATGGTTACAGGCTGAAGGCATCCGGTTCCCGGGCAGTGCTCTCTTCCAGTTTATCTCCTTCCGGGTGATGGTGGCCATTTTGTTGTCGTTGATGATTACAACTGTTTTTGGTAAAAAGCTGATTCGCTTTCTGCAGAAAAAGCAGTTGGGCGAATCGGTCCGCGACCTGGGGCTGCAGGGTGAGCAGCAAAAGAAAGGAACACCAACCATGGGTGGTCTGATCATCATTGCAGCTATCTTAATTCCTACCTTACTGCTGGCCGACCTGACAAAAGTGTACATCCGCCTGATGATTTTTTGCACGGTGTGGATGGGCGCCATCGGCTTCCTGGATGACTATTTAAAGATTCGTGCAAAACGCATTGCGCAACAAAAAGGCATTGCTTACAAAAAGAGCGATGCGGATGGTTTGGCAGGCAAGTTCAAAATCTTTGGACAGGTTATGCTGGGTATCGTTGTGGGTGCAACGCTTTACTTTAACCCAAACGTAAAAATCTGGCGTGAGTATATCGGTACCAATCCAACCGTTACCCAAATGACCGAAGCCACAACGGAAGGTCCTTACAAAGTGGTTTTCATAAATGGCAAGAAGAAAGTTTTTGTTGAAGCAAAATCATTTGTAACAACTATTCCGTTTGTAAAAAACCACGAGTTTAACTATTCCAAACTTTTGCCTGAATCGTGGAGAGATTACACTTGGGTGCTGTACATTCTCATCACCATTTTTATTGTTACCGCTGTTTCAAACGGCGCCAATATTACCGATGGGCTGGATGGTTTGGCAACGGGTACATCAGCCGTCATCAGTGCCACATTTGGCATCTTCGCTTATGCAAGTGGTAGTTTGTTGCTGGCAGAATATCTCAACATTATGTACATCCCTAACCTCGATGAGCTGGCCATTTTTGTTGGTGCACTTGTGGGTGGATGTATTGGCTTCCTTTGGTACAACTCATTTCCCGCACAGGTTTTTATGGGCGATACCGGAAGCCTGACACTGGGCGGCATTATCGCGGCACTGGCATTTATCGTTCACAAAGAATTGCTGATACCGTTGATCTGCGCTGTGTTCTTTATTGAAACACTCAGCGTTACTATTCAGGTGTCGTATTTCAAATACACAAAAAGAAAGTATGGCGAAGGCCGACGGGTTTTTTTAATGAGCCCGCTGCATCACCATTACCAGAAGAAAGGATATCACGAGGCAAAGATTGTCACCAGGTTCTGGATCATCACCATACTCTGTGCGGTGTTGTCCATTGTAACCCTAAAACTTAGATAAGTCGAAAAACCACCTATAGAGGATCCTATTGAAGAACCGGCAACAAACAACGAGGAAAAATTACATGCTGATGAAGAACCAACCTAACCTACGGAAATGAACAAGAAAATGCTCATACTTGGCGGTGGCGAAAGTGGCGTGGGAGCGGCCTTGTTAGCGAAGAAGGAAGGATATGATGTAGTACTGATGGACGAAGGCTCTTTGAAAGATGGTTATCGCAATGAACTGAAAGCCGCGGGAATCGAATTCCTGGAAAGCGCAGTTGATGAAGCAAGATTATTAGCAGCAGATGAGGTAGTAAAAAGTCCTGGCATCCCTGAAAAGAATAGCTGGGTGAAAAAGATCCGGGCAAAAGGCATTCCGGTGATTGGTGAAATTGAACTGGCTTACCGTTACAAAGGCGACAGCAAAATCATCGCTATTACCGGGAGCAACGGCAAGTCAACCACTACGGCACTCATCTATCACATCTGCAAAACAGCAGGACTGGATTGTGCGCTGGTAGGCAACATCGGTTACTCATTTGCCAAGCAGGTGGTGGAAGATCCGAAACCCTTGTACGTAGCGGAGATCAGCTCTTTTCAGTTAGATGATATCGATACGTTTCGTCCGGATGTAGCGGTGCTGCTCAACATCACCGAAGATCACCTGGACCGGTACGATTACAAGTTCGAGAACTACATCCGTAGCAAGTTTCGCATTGCGATGAACCAGACATCAAGCGATTATTTTATTTATAACCTGGATGATGAAATCATCACCCAGTACATGGAACGAAACCCGATTTACGCAAATCAATTACCAATGAGTATGAAACAGAAAGTGGCCCAAGGCGGGTACATCCAGAACGATGAACTGAATGTGAAAGCAGGATCGGAAGAGCAAAGCATGAGTATTTATGACTTTGCATTAAAGGGAAAGCATAACCAATACAACACTATGGCAGCAAGTGTAGCAGGGGCAACAATGGACATCCGGAAAAACAAGATCCGTGAGGCTGTGCAAACCTTCGAAAATCTGGAGCACCGCATGGAGCCTGTGGCAACAGTGCGTGGCGTGGAGTTCATCAACGACAGCAAGGCTACCAATGTAAACTCAACCTGGTATGCGCTGGAAAGTATGACCAAGCCAACCATTCTGATTTTGGGTGGCGTAGACAAAGGCAACGACTATTCATTGGTGATGGACCTGGTGAAAGAAAAGGTAAAAGCCATTGTGTGCATGGGTACCGACAATTCAAAAATTCATGCGGCATTTGATGGCGAAGTAAAGTTGATTGATACCGGCAGCGCCGAAAACGCGGTGAAGGCAGCATTCGAAGCGGCTGCTCCCGGCGATGTGGTGTTACTGAGCCCGGCCTGCGCTTCTTTCGATTTGTTTAAGAACTACGAAGACCGCGGCAAGCAGTTTAAGGATGCAGTGAAGAGCTTGTAGTTGGCAAGTTCACACGTTCACGAGTTGAGCGTGGTAAATGAAATACCTACTGAAACACCAACATGTGAACAGGCAAAACCTGTGAAGATGTAAACTATAGAAAGAATGACCGAGACGCAAGACATAAAATTTACTGACCTCGCCCAGAACTTCAAGAGCAAGGCGCTGCTGCAAAAAACGCGGGGCGACAAAGTTATTTGGGCGTTGGTGCTGCTGCTGGGACTTGTGTCTTTGCTGGTTGTGTACAGTGCAACGGGTTCGTTGGCTTACAAAATGTACAAAGGCAACACGGAGGTTTACCTGTTTAAGCAGATTGCGTTTATCGTTATTGGTTTTGTTATCATCTACTTTGCCCACCGGGTGAATTATACGCTTTATTCGAAAGTGGCAAAGATTCTTTTGCTCTTATCTATTCCGCTTCTTTTATACACCCTGTTTTTTGGTGTAACAATGAACGAAGGAAGCCGCTGGATACGTCTGCCCATCATCAACATGACGATGCAGACATCCGACTTAGCGAAGCTGGCATTATTTATGTTTCTTGCCCGCACCCTGAGCCGGAAACAAACAAAGATCAAAGATTTTAAAAAAGGCTTTCTGCCTGTAATCATTCCGGTTGCAGTGGTGTGTATGCTCATTGCTCCCGCAAACTTATCAACGGCGCTTTTGTTAGGCGCCAGTTGCATGCTGCTCATGTTCATTGGACGTGTGAGCACAAAACACATTTTAATGACCATTGGCATTGCCATGATTCCTGTAGCAATGTTGATTATGGCAGCGGTTATCAAACACAAAGGCGGTGAAGCAGACGATGCTTCCGCTGCAACAACCGTAAAAACAGAAAAGCCTTCCCGCTTAACAGCGAGGGTAAATACCTGGATTGGCCGCGTAGAAAATTTCATCTACGGCGCCAAAGAGGTGAACGACGACGATCACTACCAGGTTAACCAGGCCAAAATTGCCATTGCCCGTGGTGGCTTGTTAGGCAATGGTCCGGGCAATGGCGAAGCAAGAAATTTCTTGCCGCAGGCTTATAACGATTATATCTACGCAACGCTGATAGAAGAATACGGTTTATTGGGCGGAGCGTTTATCATATTTATTTACCTGGTGTTTCTGTTCAGAAGCATCCGGTTGTTTAAAAAATGTCCGTATGCGTTTGGGGCTTTCCTTGCATTGGGACTCAGCTTTACGCTGGTGATTCAAGCGATGGCCAACATGGCGGTGAATGTGAATTTGTTCCCGGTAACGGGTGTTACCCTTCCGCTGGTGAGCATGGGTGGAAGCAGCTTCCTGTTCACTTGTTTATCCATCGGAATCATTCTAAGTGTAGCAAGAAACGTAGAGCAACTGGAAGGAAAGAAAGCAGCAGCCCTGGCAGCCGCGGTTGAAGCAGGAGAAGAAACGGAAGAGGAGTATGACATCGATGAAGATGAAGAAGATGAGGAAGCAGTAGAAACAAGAAGGAACGAAAAACAGGCATTGGCATAAGCATGGCAAAACGAATTATTATGGCAGGCGGCGGAACAGGCGGACATATTTTTCCGGCCATAGCCATTGCTAATGCGCTGAAGAAAGCGGATAGCTCCATCGAGATTTTATTTGTGGGTGCAAAGGGAAAGATGGAAATGGAAAAAGTGCCGCAGGCAGGATACAAAATAGAAGGACTGGACATTGCGGGATTTAACCGCAGCTCTTTGATAAAAAACATTGGCTTGCCGTTTAAACTGGTGAAAAGTTTTCTACAGGTGAAGGACATCTTCAAAAGCTTTCAGCCTGATGCGGTGATTGGCGTAGGCGGTTATTCTTCTTTCCCGGTGTTGCGCTATGCACAGGCAAAGGGAATACCCTCCTTCATTCACGAGTCCAATTCGTTTGCCGGCAAATCAAATATGTTGCTGGGAAAAAAAGCAACGAAAGTATTTGTGGCGAGTGATGGCATGCAGCAGTTTTTCCCGGCAGAAAAAATCATGATCACGGGCAATCCTGTGCGGCCGGACATTGTTAATGTAGCCACGGTTGCAAAAGAAGATGCGCTTCGTTTCTTCAACCTGCAACCGGGAAAGAAGACGGTGTTGATTGTTGGTGGAAGCCTCGGTGCAAAATCAATCAACGAAGCCGTTGAAAAAGGTATCGATGATTTAACGGTGGCGGGCTTGCAACTCATCTGGCAAACCGGTAAAACCGAAGCGGCCAGATGGAAAGGTGCAGCAGAAGGAAGAAGCAATGTGTGGGTGAGTGATTTCATTACGCAAATGCAAAATGGATATGCGGCCGCTGACATTGTGATCTCGAGAGCAGGGGCGATGGCAATTGCTGAATTGTGTGTAGTAAAAAAGCCGGTGTTGTTTGTGCCATACCCGTTTGCTGCCGAAGACCATCAAACGGTGAATGCACAAAACCTGGTGCAGAAAGCTGCGGCGCTGATGGTGAAGGATAGCGAAGCAAAAGAGAAAGTCGTTCCCGCCATTATTGCCCTGGCAGGCGATGAACAAAAACAAAGCGAATTAAGAAACAACATAGCCGCATTAGCGGTAACAGACGCGGACAAACGAGTGGCAGACGAGATTTTAAAAACGATTAAATAAGAAACTAACTGCTGAATGAATGCAACAGTAAACATACAAGAAGTACTGGATTCTCCTTCGCGGAGTGTTTATTTCGTTGGAATTGGCGGTATTGGCATGAGTGCCATTGCCCGTTATTTTATGTCGAGGGGCATTCAGGTGAGTGGGTACGATAAAACAGAAACAGCGCTAACGAAAGAGCTGGCAGCAGAAGGAGCGCAGATTCATTACAGCGAAGATGTGAACGCTATTCCGAAAGAAGTGGCGCTGGTAGTGTACACGCCGGCTGTGCCGAAAGAGCATGCGGAGTTGGTGTACTATCAAAGCAACGGCTACAAAGTGGTGAAGCGCAGCGATGTGCTGCAGGGAATCAGTGAAAGCTCTTTTAATATCTGCATTGGTGGCACCCATGGTAAAACAACCATTACCTCCATGGTGGCGCATCTGCTGCGGCATACAGGCTATGGTTGCAATGCCTTCCTGGGCGGCATCGCTTCTAATTACAACACCAATTTCTGGAGCAGTGAAAGAAACGTTGCTGTGATTGAAGCCGATGAGTACGACAGGAGTTTTTTGAAACTGAGCCCGGACATTGCCATCATCACGGCCATGGATGCGGATCACCTGGATATCTATGGTGACGAGCAATCGATGCAGGATGCGTTTGTGCAGTTTGGCAGTAAGGTAAAGCCCGGCGGATTGCTGATTGGCAAGTTTGGGTTGAAGCGATTGAAGGAAACAGGTGTAGAAAGAAGATTGTCTTACAGCGTGCAGAACGATGCAGCCGATGTGTATGCAAGCAATATAAAAATTGAAGAAGGCGGTTATCGGTTCGATATCCATTTGAAAGATAAAGTTCTTACGGCTTGCGAGTTGCGGGTTGGCGGCATGCATAACGTGGAGAATGCGATCGCGGCAGTTGCTGTTGCCGTGGAGCTGGAGATTGATGAGGAGAAAATCAAAGCGGCCCTTGCAGCATTCAAAGGAGTGCGGCGCAGGTTTGAATATGTGATTCCGCCGAAAAAGTCGAGCGAAGGCGCCTACGAGCAGCCGGTGTTGGTCGATGATTATGCGCATCATCCCGAAGAGTTAAGAGCTTTGCTCCGGAGTGCGAGAAGTCTCTTTCCGCAACGAGTGGTGACAGTCATTTTCCAACCGCATTTGTTTACAAGAACCCGCGATTTCGCCGAGGGATTTGCCGAGGCGCTTTCCATTGCCGACAGGGTGATTCTATTGCCCATCTACCCGGCAAGAGAAAAGCCGATTGAGGGAGTAAGCAGTGAGATGATCTTGGAAAAGATTGACAGGGAGGACAAGCAGGTGCTGTCGAAAGAAGATTTTTTAACGTGGATGAAAGGCCACCAATTGAACAAAGAATTTGGCGAAGTGATTGTGATGGCTGGCGCCGGCGATATTGATGTGTTGGTACAACCGGTGAAGAAGTTGCTGGGTTATTAAGTTAATGAGTTGATTGGTTGATTGGTAAAACAGAAAAGTTACAGAGCGATACAACTTCGTGTAATTCGAAAAAATTAGTGCAATAAAAAATTGAGATTTAAAAGACCCATATATCGTTACCTGTTTTTCGCAGCCTGGATTGCGGTGCTCGGTGGCATTGCTACCCTGGTGATTGCTGCCAATGGCAAAACGCAGTCGCGTACCTGCAAAGGCGTAGTTGTCTCCATTAACGGCGACGGCGATAAGATGTTTGTGGAGAAGGATGATGTGCTGAAAGATATTCAGCGGGCGGCCAACGGTTCAATTGTAAACAGGCAGTTTGCAGCCATCAATCTTGGTGCGCTGGAAAAAAGCCTGGAGAAGAATGCGTGGATCCGAGATGCGGAATTGTATTTCGATACAAAAGATATTTTACATGTATCGGTTGCTGAAAGGCAGCCCATTGCCCGTGTGTTTAATACGGCCGGCAACTCGTTCTACCTTGACAGTGCCGGTCACCAATTGCCGCTGCTGGAAACCTATACTGCAAAGCTCCCTGTAGTAACAGGCTTTACGGCTGCAAAAAGATTGAAGGGCCGCGACAGCCTGACGCTACAGAATTTAAAGGAAGTAGTGAGGGTGGTAACAGCGGATGAATTCTGGAATGCGCAGGTGGGGCAAATTGATATTACGCCGGAAGGAAAGTTTGAACTGATCCCGGTAATTGGTAGCCATGTAATCAAGCTTGGTTATGGTAACAATGTAGAGCGGAAGCTGCAAAACCTGCTGGTGTTTTACAAACAGGTGTTGCCAAAAGCCGGCCTGGCAAAATACAGTGCGCTTGATGTGCAGTTCGACGGCCAGGTAGTAGCAGTGAAGAAAGGTCCCACCAACAAAATCGACTCGATTCAACTGCAGAAGAATATTGAGGAGTTGATGAAGAAAAAAGAAGCAGAACAAGAGCCGGACGATAATACAATAACGGTAGCCCCAAATGCCGATCCAATGGGGGAAATAGTAAAAGATACAGTGGCAAACAAACCGGCAAAACCGAAAGCGGCTGTGGTTGCGCCAACGCCGAAGCCCGCCAGGCCAACACCAACTCCTGTGAAAACAACCAATCCAAAATCCAATCCTGCGAAGCCAGCAACACAGCAAAAGAAACCCACTATTCAATCGAAGCCGAAGGCAGTGATGCCGAACAAGGCAAGCAATGAATATTGAGTGAAGTAGTTCTTTAAAAGCTTTGCTTGTTACCAGGTGTTAAATCTTGTAAAGAAGCGCATTTGCAAATTGCAACATGCAATGACTTTGCGACATTTGCGCCCCGCTTGCGTTTTTGAGGAAATCAATATTCCATATCTGCCAGATATGGAATATCCCGAAGCTCAGTAGCGAACAAAGCCTACAAGAGTGCGACGCAAGTGAACCTTAATAGTAGCACTGGCTTCTGGTCCATAAAAAGCTAGGAGAGAACAAAAAGAGAAAAAGAGAAGAAGGAGAAGTGTGAGGCAATTTCGAACAGAGGAACAAGGAATATCGAATGATGCAGAGAATGCGAGTAATCCTTTTCAAATCCTGTTCATCCGCGGTTAACAACAACTAAAAACAACATAGACATGAACAACGAGCAACCAATTATTGTGGGGCTTGACATTGGAACCACCAAAATTGCCGTCATTGCCGGACGCAAGAACGAGTTTGGCAAGCTGGAAATTCTGGGCTTCGGCCGTGCCAACTCCAACGGTGTCAAACACGGACAGGTACTGAACATCGACGAAACAATCAAGGCCATCCGCCAGGCGCTTGATGCTTGCTACAACTCCAACCCTAGTTTAGAAATCAACGAAGTGTATGTTGGTATTGCAGGACATCACATCAAGAGCTTGCAAACGCGGGGCGACATTGTTCGCCAGGAAACAGAAAACGAAATTTCGCAGCGGGAGATTGATCAGTTAATTGCTGACCAGTACAAGACCTACATTCCGGCCGGCGATCAGATCATTGACGTAATTCCGCAGGAATTTACCGTTGATAATTTTCAAAACATTCACGACCCGATCGGTTACAGCGGCGTGAAGGTTGGCGCCAACTTTCACATCATCACCGGCGACAAGAACGCTATTCGTAACATCAAGCGTTCGGTAGAAAAATCAAACCTCGTAACAAAAGATTTAGTGTTGCAGCCACTGGCTTCTGCCGCCGCGGTAATGGCGGAAGAAGACATGGAAGCAGGCGTTGCCATTGTGGACATTGGCGGCGGTACCACTGACCTTGCTATTTTCTATGAAGGGATTTTAAAACACACAGCGGTAATTCCGTTTGCGGGTGAAAACATCACAAACGATATTAAAACCGGTCTGGGCGTTTTAAAAACACAGGCAGAGCAAATGAAGGTGCAGTTTGGTAGTGCGCTGGCCAACGAAGCTAAAACCAACGCTTACATCACCATTCCGGGGTTGCGTGGTATGCCGGCGAAAGAAATCAGCGTGAAGAACCTGGCACACATCATTCAGGCAAGAATGAGCGAAATTTTAGATTTTGTTACCTATCACTTAAAACAAGTTGGATTAGACAACAAGAATTTAAATGGTGGCATCATTTTAACGGGTGGTGGATCGCAGTTGAAGCACCTGATTCAGTTGACCGAGTACGCCACTGGTTTGAATGCACGGATTGGTTTGCCGAACGAACATTTGGCGCCGAATCATATTGAAGAATTAGCCAAGCCAACGTATGCTACTTGTCTTGGTTTGATTCTGAAAGGCTACGATGATTTCGAGCACAACCGCAAACAGTTTGAATCACAATTCAGAAAGGTGGAAGTTCCGGAAGGACTGAAACAGGAAGTGATGCAGGAAGAACTGGTAGAGGTAGAGGCGAACGGCCACACCGTTGTTCGCACCGAACCTCGCAAGGGGATTTCTAACTTCTGGGGCAAGTTCAAGAACAGTCTGATTGACATGTTCAAGGAAGAAGAAGACAGTAAGTTTTAAGCGGTGAGTGGTGAATCGTGAATGGTGAGTAAACGAACATTGGACTCACCACTGACCATTCACAACTCACAACACCATCCACCACCACAAAATTCTCAACCGCTGCTCCTGTAGGGCACAGCATAAAAATTTTTGTATGATTCATTTTGATTTGCCGAAAGAAAAGTCCTCCATCATAAAAGTCATTGGTATTGGCGGTGGCGGCAGCAACGCCGTAAACCACATGTATAGTCAGAACATTGAAGGCGTGAACTTCATTATCTGCAATACCGATGCGCAGGCCATTGCACAAAGCAATGTTCCCAATAAAGTACAGCTGGGACCACACCTTACGCAAGGTTTGGGTGCCGGCGCTAATCCCGAAATTGGCCGCCAGGCAACCGAAGAAAGCCTGGAAGAATTAAGAAGCATGCTGGAAGTAAACACCAAAATGGCCTTTGTAACCGCTGGTATGGGCGGTGGCACAGGAACCGGTGGCGCACCCATCATTTCTAAAATTTGTAAAGACCTTGGTATTCTGACTGTGGGTATTGTTACCACGCCATTTGCATACGAAGGAAGAAAGCGCCAGATCCAGGCAGAAGAAGGAATTAAAAATTTAAAGCAGTACGTCGATACGTTGCTCGTGATCAGCAACGACAAGCTGCGTCACCAGTTTGGTAACCTTAAAATGCGGGAAGCGTTTGCCAAAGCCGACAACGTGCTGGCTACCGCTGCCAAATGTATTACCGATGTGATCAACAGCACCGGCCAGATCAACGTTGACTTTGCCGATGTGTGCACCGTAATGAAGAACGGTGGTGTGGCGATTCTGGGTAATGCGGCCTGCGAAGGTGAAGACCGTGCACAGCGTGCTATTGAAGACGCACTGAACTCCCCGTTGCTGAACGACAATGACATTCGCGGTGCAAAATGGATTCTTATCAACATCAACTCATCCGAAGGCGAGCATGAGTTTACGATGGATGAAGTAGAGATCATTCAAACGCACCTGTTAAGCCAGGCAGGTGAAAACACGGATGTGATTCTTGGCTTGGGTTACGACAATACGCTAGGCAATAAAATTGGTATTACCCTCATTGCAACCGGCTTTGAACACAAAGATCCGTTTGTGAAAAAAGTGGCTATCAAAGAAGCGCCGAGAGAAGAAAAGATCATGATGACCTTGGGTGGCGAAAGCGCACCAAAGCCTGCACCGAAAGTGGAGCAGAAGATAGAAGATGTGCTGGCGCCAACACTGGTAGATGAAGATGCGGTAACAGAAGCACCAATGCTGCAGTTTGAAGAGGAAGAGAAAGAAGAAGCACAACTGCCGCTGCAATATTTTGAGTTGGGTGCTACGCCGAAGAAAGAAGAGCCGGTAGAAGAACAGCCTTCTTCGCTGCAGTTGAAGTTTGTGAAGGACGAGAACAACGCCGATGCGGAAAGAGAAAAAGAACGCAAAGAACTGGAGCGGCAAAAGCAGGCGCTGGAAGACAAGTTTGAAGCACTGCGCCAGAATATTTTAGGCGGCGGACAAAAGCCTACGCCATCGCAGCAGGCCAACCAGGGTTCGGCAGGTGGTTACCTTTCACGGCCGTCGAATATTTATGCCGAAACAAAGAAGGACACACCTGCAGCACGGCAGCCTGAAGAACCTGTACGCAAGCCGGTAGCAAAAAC
>DATKHJ010000334.1:0-13405 GCA_035510335.1 Flavisolibacter sp.
CCTCATCCGCGGTCAGCAAACCCTGTTATGGATTGCGCCGATTGTGCTCGTCATTATTTTCTTCTCGCTCTACTTCGCCTTCCATTCCGTACGGGAAGCTTTCCTCAGCCTGATTACCGTACCGTTTGCCTTGATTGGCGGCGCTTACATGATTTATTTCTGGGGGGTGAACCTCTCGGTGGCGGTAGCCGTTGGTTTCATTGCTTTGTTTGGCATTGCGGTGGAAACCGGTATCGTAATGGTGATTTACCTGAACGATGCCATGCAGCAACTTATCAAGAAGAAAGGAAATTCAAGTGCTACCATCACAAGGGAAGATTTGAGGGAGTATGTAATTGCCGGCGCCGCCAAACGTCTGCGGCCAAAGCTGATGACGGTTTGCGTATCGCTTTTTGGATTGGTACCGGTTTTATGGGCTACGGGTGTCGGAACGGATGTAATGAAGCCGATTGTACTGCCGATGATTGGCGGTGTGCTTACTTCATCTACCCACATTTTGTTAGTCACGCCATTGATTTTTTTAATGGCCAAAGAATACGAACTGCGAAAACATGGAAAACTGGAGGTGTATGATGTTGAACATTAAAAAATTAAAATGGGTACTGCTGCTGTTGCCGGTGCAGGCCATTAGCCAACAAGGCCCCGTGCTGTCGCTGGATACTATCCTGCAGCGAATTAACATCAATAATTTATCGCTGCAGACCTATGAACTGCGGGCGGAAAGCTATAAATACAGTGCCGATGCGGCCACCGCCTGGATGCCGCCCATGGTGGGTTTTGGAACTTTCATGACACCTTATCCCGGGCAAATGAAGATGGAACCCAGCGATGCAGGCCAACTGATGTTCCGTATTGAGCAGGATATCCCAAACCTTTCCCGCCTGAAGGCAGAGCGCCGTTATATTGAATCGCAGGGGGCTGTGGAGCGGGCAGGAAGAGCCGTTACGCTGAACGACCTGAAAGCACAGGCCAAACGCCAGTATTATTCTTGGCTGGTATCGGAGCAACGCATCAAAATTCTCCAGCGGAACAACGAAGTGATGGAAACCATGAAAAAGATTGAAGAGGTCCGCTATCCTTATAATCAATCGCAGTTAAGTAGTGTTTTCCAGGCCAATGCCCGCCTCGAAGAAAACCGCAACATGATCAGGATGCAGGAAGGGGAAATTGCAAGGGCAAGAGCCTACCTGAATGGACTGATGAACCAGCGTGGAAATGAGGCGTTCCGCATTGACACAGCGTATCAGCCTGGCTTTACCTCTTCTTTTTTTGATACCACAACGCTGGCCGGCGTGAGAGGCGATGTGTTGCGCATGAATGAAAGCATTCGTTCTATGCGGCTGAACATTGAGTCCATGAGCAAACAACGCAGGCCGGAGTTCCGCATACAGTATGATCACATGTACCCGCTGGATGCCATGATGCCTAACGCATACACCATCATGGGAATGGTAACAATTCCCATTGCACCTTGGGCATCCAAAATGTATAAATCGGGGATTAAGTCAATGGAATATAACGTGAGGGCTATGGAAAAAGAACGTTCCGCCATGCTGCAGGAAACCCAGGGCATGCTCTATGGTATGCAAAGTGAGATCAACGCCATGCAGCGGCGTATTCAGTCGATGGAACAAAAAGTTATTCCTTCCTTAAGAGATGCCCTTGAAGCAAATCAGATGAATTACCGCGAAAATAGAATGCAACTCAACCTTGTGATTGTGACGTGGGATGCACTGAACATGATGCAACTGGACCTGTTGAATGAAAAACTGAGATTGTATCAAATGATTGTTGATTATGAAAAAGAGCTTTATCGTTAAAATACATCTGCTGCTGGCCGCGTTCTTGATGTTTGCGGGCTGCAAAGGAAAAAATGACAGCACAGGAACGGCGGCACAAGAGGGCAAGGCGGCGCAGCAATACACCTGCCCCATGCATCCGCAAATTGTTCAGGATAAGCCTGGCAAATGCCCTATTTGCGGAATGGACCTGGTGCCCAAAACAACTTCTGGCACAGGCAGTACGCTGGATACGGGACTGGCTCATTTGCTGAAACCGGTGAATGAACAGGTGGTGGCAAGAACCACGACGGTTGTACCGGAAAGCGGGATGCGCATTTTTTCGGTGGATGTACAGGGACGCATTACCTATGATACCCGCCGGCAGACGAGCATTGCCAGCCGTGTGAGCGGACGAATTGAAAAATTATACATCAAATACAATTACCAGCCGGTCCGGGCCGGACAGCTCATCATGGAAATTTATTCACCCGATTTGGCAGCAGCACAACGGGAGTTGATATTCCTGAGCCGCGGCGGCGGCGACCGTAGCACCATGTTGCCAAAAGCCAGGCAACGCCTTCAGTTGCTTGGTATGCAGCCGGCACAAATTGACCAGGTGATGCGCACAGGAAAAGTGATGTACCGTGTTCCGGTGTACAGCAAGTCAGGAGGCTACATCCTCGAAAAGGGTGGTGCTTCGGTTCAACCCTCATCGGCGCAGCCAACAACTTCCGCCCCGGCTTCGGGCGGTGGCGATGGCATGGCCGGTATGGGCGGTGGTGCGGCAAGCAGTGGCGGGTCAGACGGTAGCAGTCCGCTAACTCCGGCTGAAAATTCACCCCTTTTGCTACGCGAAGGACAATATATTGGTGCGGGGCAAACCATATTTACCGTGTACAGCAATAGTAGCCTGGTTGCGGAATTTGCTTTCAACCCGGCTTTGGCATCGCAGGTCAAAAAGGGCCAAAAACTGGTGTTTCGCAAACCAGGTGATGCTGAAACGGTTTATACCGGAAGCATCGGGCTCATTCAACCCACCTTCCGTGCCGGGCAAAGTTTTACGCTGGCAAGGGTGTATGTGACAGATAACCGTTTTCAGATAGGGCAATTGGTTTCTGCCAACATTCCCGTGGTAGGAAGGGGATGGTGGGTACCGGCCAGCGCAGTGCTGCAACTTGGTACGAGAGCGGTTGTGTTCAAAAAAGAAGGAAATGTTTTCGTTCCCAAAACGGTAAACACCGGCATGCGGAACGAAGGCCTGGTACAGATTATGGAAGGTGTCAGCGGTTGGGAGATCGCCAAAAAAGCTGCATACCTCGTGGACAGTGAAAGCTTTATCCGGGTCAGTTCAAACAATCAAACAGAGTAACGTATGATGCAGCGCAAAAATTTTTTAAAACAGATAGCCGTTATCTTGGTAGCTCCTGCTGTCTTTCTGGCGGCCTGTAACGGAAATTCAAAAGATGCGGCAGCGGAAGGGGCGCAGCAAACCTATACCTGTCCCATGCACCCGCAGATTGTGCAAAACAAACCGGGCACCTGCCCTATCTGCAGCATGGACCTGGTGCCGTTTGATAAAAACAACAAGGACGAATCATTGCAGTTAATGGAAAATCAACAGGGCCTGGCCAATATCACGACGATGACCGTTGGCATGGACGAACTTTCCAACTTTACCCAGCTCAATGGCCGCCTCTCTATCAACCCGGAGCAGACAGAATACATCTCCAGCCGCGTGCCGGGAAGAATAGAAGCGCTTTATGTAAAAGAAACCGGTGTGCCCGTACGCAAAGGACAGCCGCTCTACAAAATTTATTCGGAACAACTGGCAAGCCTTCAGCAGGAATACCTCGTGGCTTATGCGCAGGCAGTCGCCTTTCCGGAAGACAAAACATTTCAACAGATTCACCAGGCCGCCAAACAAAAATTATTACTTTATGACATGAGCGAAGCGGCCATTCAAAGTTTGGAACGGTCGAAACAAAACAATCCTTACGTTACTTATTCATCACCTGCCAGCGGCGTTGTGGCCGAGTTGTCAATCACCGAAGGCCAATACGTAGGAGAAGGAGGGCCGATTCTGCGATTGGAAGGATATGGCAACCTGTGGGTGGAAGCGGATGTTTACCCTTCAGAGGCCGGCAATGTAAGGGTTGGCCAGCAGCTAAGAGTCGTCGTTGCCGGATGGAACGACCAGCCGCAGACGATGACCATTCAGTTCATCACACCCGCGCTGGAAACAGGCCGGCAGGTGATGCAGGTCAGGGGCACCATCTCCAACCCAAACAACCAGTGGCAACCGGGCCAGCAAGCCTATGTGCTCCTGCCGTCAAAAACCAACGGCCAGGCGTTGACGTTGCCGGTTGATGCCGTCATCCGTGAGCAGCGGGGTACGCATGTATGGATTGAAACAGAAAAAGGAAAATATGTTCCAAGGATGGTGACCACTGGTATGGAAACTGCCGACCGTGTGGAAATCAAAACCGGATTGGAAGAAGGAGAAAAAGTGGTGGTGACAGGTGCCTATCTTCTGTATAGTGAGTTTGTACTAAAAAAAGGAAAAAATCCAATGGAAGACATGAAGATGTAAACCATCTGTGGCCTTTCATAAAAAACAATCAGTATGATTCAACAACTAAAAGCCGCGGCAGCAGCCGCATTCATCCTTGCCATCGGCGCCTGTAACTCAGGAGCAAAAGAACAAAAGCCACCGGCAGAAAATACAAATCCCCAAACAACCGAAGCGCCGCCCGTTAAAAAAATGCCAGTGCAGGCAACGGTAAACGATGAAGTGTTGCAGGCAGTTTACCTGAAATACCTTGACGTAAGCAAGGACCTGACAGATGGCGACCTTACGGGGGCAAGGCTTTCAAGCAACGCTTTGGAAGCCGGTGCGGTACGGCTTTCCGAAGGTGGAAAGTTAGCCTCGCTTGCCGCGAACATAACAGTCGCTTCCAGCCTTGAAGGGCAACGGCTGCATTTTGCGGCGCTGAGCAATGAAATGGTGCGGCTGGTGAAAAAAGCAGGGCTGCAGGAAGGCGCCATTTATGTGGATTATTGCCCCATGGCGCTCAATGACAAAGGAGCCTATTGGTTAAGCGGGGAAAAAGGAATCCGGAATCCTTATTTCGGTGAGCAGATGCTGACCTGCGGGGAAGTAAAAGAAACCCTGCAGTAGAATAGACTTATACTGAGTCAGAAATGAAGGGAATGTGCGGATGCGCAGCAGGAACAAAGCAGAATTAGAACATTGTCATATCGTATTCAATCACTAAAAACCAACAACCATGAAGCGAGTTATTTTAGCCGTCTTAGTCGTAACGTCTCTGGCCTTTACCGCCTGTAACAGCAGCGATACGAAAAGCAAGGAAAGCGTGAATACCGGTACGGAAAAAAACGGGCAACTGGCATCGGACGAAATGTACACCTGCACCATGCACAACGAGGTGATGAGTGCTAAAACGGGCACTTGTCCCAAATGCGGGATGAACCTGGTAAAACAAAAGATGACGCCTGAACAGGAGAAGATGATGAAAGAGGGCACTTATGTGAAGTCAAAGGAAGAGCAGTAACGGTTCAGGGTTTTTGAAAGTTTGCAGCGTTCAATTATACTGAAGGGCTGAATTGAAAAGAACCGGTGGACGTTGAAAAGTTGATAGATTGATAGGCAACGGCGCTGAATTAATCAACCTGTCAACTTTTCAACTAATTACGATTTTACCGCCGGCAAACGCTGTCATGGCCGGTAACGTCCCTTGAAGGCTGTTCTATGAAGCTTAGTCAGGAGCTAGCACCAAATTATCTAAAACAAAAAGATGAATGCAATGGAACACTCAAATCACCGCACCGGTGCCGGAAGTTCTCTCCACGGGCCAAACACGCAGCAATATACTTGCCCGATGCACCCGGAGGTAATCAAAGACAGTCCGGGCCAATGCCCGGTTTGCGGAATGAATCTGGTGCCGCTGCAAAGGGACACAGATAGCCATGCGGAAGCGAAAATGGAAAGCTCTTCACACGCCGGCCATCACATGCAACAGGCCGGCCGGCCGGCCGGAGAGTCTGCGCATGACAAACACGCTGGGCACCACACCGAAGACTTTTTACATCGGTTTTGGATTTGTCTTATCCTAACCGTTCCCGTTCTCCTGCTTTCGGAAATGATACAAATGTGGTTCGGCTTTCGAATTGCGTTTGCAGGTTCGCAATATGTGCTGTTGGCTTTGGGCTCGGTGATTTACTTCTACGGCGGTATGCCTTTTCTAAAAGGAATGATTAGCGAAATCAGGTACCGCAACATCGGCATGATGACATTGGTGGCACTGGCCATCTCTGTTGCTTATATCTACAGCGTGGCTATCGTGTTCGGGTTAAAAGGAATGGACTTCTTCTGGGAATTAGCCACACTTATTGACATCATGTTGTTAGGTCATTGGCTTGAGATGCGGTCGCAAATGGCGGCGTCAAAAGCTTTGGAATGGCTGGTAGCTCTACTGCCTTCAAAGGTGCATGTGGAAAGAGATGGCGCTGTAGTAGATATAGATTTAAAGGAATTGAAAAATGAAGACGTTGCCCTCATCAAACCCTGTGAAAAAATTCCTGCCGATGGGTTGGTGATGGAGGGCAGCTCCTTTGTAAACGAAAGCATGCTGACAGGTGAGTCGGTTCCGGTACGAAAAGAGAAAGACGTGAAAGTGATTGGCGGCGCCGTCAATGGCGACGGGGCGCTAAGAGTGAGAATTACCGGCACCGGAAACGAAAGCTATTTAAACAAAGTCATCACGCTGGTACAAAGTGCACAGAGTGCAAAATCAAAAACACAAAATCTTGCTGACAAAGTTGCCAAATGGCTGACCATAGTTGCCATCACTATTGGTGTAGCAACATTTGTTTATTGGTACGGCGTGGAAAAAGATTTAGCCTTCGCATTGGAACGAATGGTGACGGTAATGGTAACGGCCTGTCCACATGCGTTGGGAGTAGCGATTCCATTGGTGGTTGCCATTTCTACATCATTTTCCGCCACACATGGTTTGCTCATTCGCAACCGTACTGCTTTTGAAAATGCAAGAAAATTAACCACCATCATTTTCGATAAAACCGGAACACTCACAAAAGGGTCTCATGAGGTGCAACAGGTCATTTCCATTCCAGACAAACTTTCTCAGGATGAGGTGCTGCAGTACGCTGCTGCGGTGCAACAAAATTCAGAACACCATATAGCACACGGAGTCCTACGAAAATTGAAAGAAAAGAACCTTCCATTATGGAAAGTAGAAGATTTCAATTACATGCAGGGTATTGGTGTGAGTGGAATTGTTAACGGCCAAAGCGTACTGTCTGTCGGGCCAAATTATTTTAAGCAAAACAATCTTCCAATACCCCTATTCGCCGGTTCGGTTGACCAGGAGGTGGAAACAGTGAACTATCTATTGGTTGGCAACGAGCTGGCCGGCGTGATTACCCTTGCCGACTCTATTCGTGAGACATCGGCGGAAGCCATTCAACAATTAAAAGAACTGGGCATCAAATCATTCCTGCTTACCGGGGATAACGAAAACATTGCCGCTGCGGTAGCCAATAAATTAGGCATGGATGGCTATTTGGCCAATGTACTTCCTCACGAAAAGCAGCTTAAGCTGAAAGAATTTCAGGACAGGGGTGAGATAGTAGCGATGACCGGTGATGGTGTAAACGATGCACCAGCGCTGGCGCAAGCCGATGTGGGAATTGCGGTGGGCAGCGGAACTGATGTGGCAGCGGAAACAGCAGACATCATTTTAGTGAACAGTGATCCTGTTGATGTAGTACGGATAATTTCTTTTGGAAAAGCTACTTATAAAAAGATGATTCAGAATCTTGTTTGGGCTGCCGGTTATAATGTGGTGGCCATCCCATTGGCTGCCGGAGTGCTGTATCCCTATTTTGTGCTAAGTCCCGCCATGGGGGCTGTGCTTATGAGTTTAAGCACCATCATCGTAGCCATCAACGCGAAACTTTTACGCTTAAAATAAACCGTTCAAATATGAAGGCTTCTCTTCTTTTTCTTTTTGCAATAACACTGGGCTTAACTGCTTGTAAAAATTCAGATAAAAACAATCCAACTACAGAAATCATTGGTGAAGGAGGAGTGCCCGACGTAGCGAAAGATGATAAGGCCATTCACATCACGTATGGTAAGGGAGACAGTATTTTATATTCCTTTTCTTCGGACAACGGAAATTCTTTTTCAAAACCCGAAGTGGTAGATACAGTAGCGAAACTTTTTTCTTTTGCCATGAGAGGACCACAGATAACATCCACCGCTGATGGCATTTGTATTATCGCCGCTACACAGCAAGGCGACCTCCTCTCCTATCAAAAAGATGTGTCAGGCAGATGGACAAAAACCGGAAGAGTAAATGATGTGGACACTATTGCCAAAGAAGGCCTTTTAGCCCTGGATGGAGATGGGAATAATTTGTTTGCGGTCTGGCTGGATTTGCGCCAGGATAATCTGAACAACATCTACGGTGCAAAATCCGTGGACGGTGGCAAAACATGGGCGGCGAATAAAATGATTTACAGTTCGCCTGACGGCCATGTTTGTGAGTGCTGTAAACCTTCTGTAGCGGTTCAGGGCAATCAGGTAAACGTTATGTTCCGGAACTGGCTTGACAGCAACCGCAACCTGTATTTGATACAATCTTTCGATGGCGGCAACACATTCAACGGAGCGCAAAAATTAGGCACCGGAAACTGGAAATTGGCTGGCTGCCCGATGGATGGCGGCGGTGTTGCCGTAAATAAATCCAGCGTTGTGCAAACAGTCTGGCGAAGGGAAGGAAAGATTTATACGGCTGAACCCGGCAAGCAAGAAATTGAATTGGGTGAAGGCAAAAGTTGTACGATAGAAATGGTGAATGGCAAAAATGTTTATGCCTGGGTGGAAAAAGGTGAAGTGATAGTTGTAAAGCCAGGAGGCATTAAAATGAATGTAGGAAAAGGTTCTTTGCCTGCCCTTAAAGCTATCAACAACGAAGAAGTTCTTTGCGTCTGGCAAAAGGATAAAGAGATTCATCAATCAGTGATAGAGTTGTAGGACACTTCCTTCTGAGCTTTACATCACAAACCAAACCGTCATGGCAAAAAGCAAACACTATTACATCCGAAGAACGCACCGCTATATGGGTGTGCTATTAGGTGTTCAATTTCTTTTTTGGACCATCGGCGGATTGTATTTTAGCTGGACAAAGATTGATGAGATACACGGCGACTTTGAGCACAAGCATGTGCCAAAGCTTGCCGGTACTATCAGGATGGTTTCGCCTGATAGTATTTTGCGACAGCTTCCGCAAAGGGCAGATTCTATCAATTCTGTTCAACTTATCAGTATTCTGCAAAAGCCCTTTTACAGCATTACCTACTTCACACAAGGAAAATTATTCAACCTTTTAGCAGATGCTGAAACGGCTGTTATGCGTGAGCCCATAAAAAAAGATGAAGCATTGCAGATTGCCGCTGCCAGTTTTAATGGAGCACCTACATTAAAGTCAGTTGAATTTATTACAACAACAAACGGCCACCACGAATACCGCGAAAAACCGCTTCCTGCCTGGGCGGTCACGTTTGACCATCCAACCAATACCACCATCTACGTCTCTGCTGAATTTGGAAGAGTGGAATCTTTTCGTAACAACAAATGGCGCCTGTTTGATTTCTTTTGGATGATGCACAAGATGGATTATAGAGAGCGGGACAATTTTAATAACTGGCTGTTGCGTGGCTTTGCTGTTTTTGGATTACTTACGATTTTATCGGGCTTTGTACTTTTTTGGGTGAGCCGGAAAAGAAAGAGAAAAAAATTAGTCTTCACCTCAAACGCCGTTAACAAATCCTTTTGACGAATGCTATTATGACGTTATTTATCAAAAATATGGTTTGTGCCCGTTGCATTCTCGCCGTAAATCGTGAGTTGGACGAGATGCATTTACGACCAACGGCAATTGAACTTGGCGTGATTGAATTCAGCCACGACCTTGACAAGGAGCAGCTAAAAGAAATCACAAAACGTTTGGTGCAATTGGGCTTTGAAATCCTGCAAGACAAAAAAAGCCGGTTGGTGGAAAAGGTGAAAACCCTTTTAATAAAGAAGCTTCAGCAAAAGAAAATTGAAGAACATTTCAGTATTAGAAAATATTTATCGGCCCGCATCAAAAGTGATTACACCAGCATCAGCAAAACATTTTCCGAAAGCGAAGAGCACACGATTGAAAAGCACTTCATTTTACTTCGGTTGGAAAAAGCAAAAGAGTTGATAACGTACGGCGAACTCTCCATGGTAGAAATCGCAAAGAAGCTGGGCTATGCCAGCGTTCAACATTTGTCCTCACACTTCAAAAGTGTGATTGGCATATCTCCTAATGCTTTTAAAGCAAACCAATCACTGAAACGAAGGCCACTAGATAAGATAACCCCATAAGAAGAAAAAATACTATTCGATGTTTTTCGGTATTTGGGATTGCTGCAAATTGTTTTTACATGCTGCCATTTCTTTTAAAATATTGCATCTATAGCCACTACCAAAACGACTTCGAATGAATGTTTTTTAGTGGGTGGTACCAATAAAAAAGCCAGCTCTTCCAAAAAACTCATTCACGGTTTCAAACTCCTTCTCGGCAAAAGTACTATCAACAGCATCATATCGGAGTATGAAAATGTGGCGAGGGCAGCTACATACGTGGAATTGCGCCAATGTTTATAGAACAATTCGTATTCCAGCGGCAGGCTGGGAACAATGAAAACCTCTATAGACCTGTTGTTCAAATGGACAACCTTACTTATGGCAGTTTGAAGTTCATGCCTCGCCTTTTCTGCTTCCTGAAAATTCTTCTATCAGCGGTTTTATGAATATTGACATAGTTTTTCAACCGTTGCAACTCACTGTCGAAATTTTGAATAATGGTTTGCGCTACCTTTTTCATGGAAGCATTGGTGCTTTTTTGTAAGTAGCTTTTGGCAATGGCAATCGTGTTTTGGTCATACTCGGAAAGGACGTGTGCGAAAACAACATCTTTATCCGAAGTGTCGGGAATTTCCAAATGTTTTATTCCTGGAAAGCTGGCTTTTACACGAGGCCTGTAACCAGACGGAGAACTGAACTGGTAGTCGTCAAAATAATCTTCTTGTCTTTTCAAAAAAGCT
This sequence comes from Flavisolibacter sp., assembly GCA_035510335.1. GTDB lineage: Bacteria > Bacteroidota > Bacteroidia > Chitinophagales > Chitinophagaceae > Flavisolibacter. Next base: position 10,965 of record DATKHJ010000334.1, read on the forward strand.
ATTTTCTTTTCGGCAACCGCCTTTAGTGTAGTGTCTTGCCCTGCTCGTAAATGCAGTTCACACATTTCTATCCCTGCAAAATGATTTGTAATCATCAGCTTTGAAAAGTCATCTTCGGGATTGCCGGTTGTAGGAACGTTGCCAAAGCCTTTGTTCATTCTTTCTACGATGTTGTGCAACCGGTCCTTGTAATCCTGTACATCAGAGCTGTTTACAATGTTGCTTGTAGTGTCTAACAATTTTTCCGGAGGCAATGTGGCGGTCGGTTCTTTTGGAACGAGTTTCCGGTTAGTTTCATTGTTGCACGAAGCTATCAGAAAAATAAGCGGTGCAAATAGTAAGCGTTTTGTAGCCATAACGACAAATTACATTCAGTTGTTGAAAGATAGCAAAACCGGCAGGATACCTTCCCATGAAAATCGCAAAGAATTTACCCACTTACTTTAAATGAAAGGCAGCCGCCCAATCCAACAAAAATGCGTAACGGCTTCTATCCGTACTTACTGCCTTTTGCTAAAACTCAGTGATGTGTGGCTATCCGTAATCCCTGCAAAATCCGCTTCTATGCAAGCCTTTTGCGTTCAATCCAACTTATACTGCCGTGGTCTAAAAATTGCAAAAACCACCTTGCCATGTTACACCAAACTTTTCAGGCACAATCTGCCTGCCAACCAATTTTAATTCAACATGACCGGCAAAAACTTTAATCTGTACCGGGTTGTGCTTCCCGGCATTTTGGCGTGTACTTTTCTTTGCAACTCGTTGGCGGCAACGGCACAAACCGATACCATCATCCAACGGCTTTTTCTATTGGGTGATGCCGGCCAGATTGAGGGCAACACCATCCCGGTGATGGAATGGCTTAAAAAAAACGTGGACTGGAACGATGAAAAAAACGTGGCGCTTTTTTTAGGCGACAACATCTATCCCGAAGGCCTGCCGGATGAAGGCGCCCCCGATTACGCTTATTCAAAAAAAGTTATTGACTACGAATTGAGCTTTTTCAAGGGTAAAAAGGCAAAAGCTTACTTCGTGCCAGGCAACCACGACTGGTTAGGCGGTAAAATCGGTGGCTGGGAAAGGGTCATCAACCAGGTCAATTATATCAATTCGCTTCAGGCGCCCAACATCCAGGCATGGCCGCTGAATGGCTGCCCCGGCCCCATACCCGTAGAGCTCAACGAAAAGGTAGTGCTGGTGATGATGGACAGCCAATGGTTTCTCAACATTCACGACAAGCCCGGCCCCGAATCGTCCTGCGAAGCCAGGAGCATAGACGAATTTGCCGCTGAACTCAGGCAAATTGTAGAAGCCCATCCCAACCAGCTCCTTGTGCTGGTAATGCACCATCCCATGTACACCTATGGCGTTCACGGCGGCGCTTATGGTCTGAAGCAAAATATTTTCCCGCTTGCCGATGCCATTAAAGGCCTGTACATTCCCCTGCCCGGCCTTGGCTCGGCCTATGCTTTGGCCCGTGGTTTTTTCGGCAGCCTTCAAGATACCTACCACCCGCTGTATAAAACCATGATTAACCAGATTGAGGCGGTCTTGCAAAAGCATCCTAACCCCATTGCAGTGGCCGGCCATGAGCATAGCTTGCAGCTCATTGTAAAAGACAGCATCCCCTACATCGTGAGCGGTTCGGTAGCCAAGCTCACCCGGTTGCGCAAAGGAAAAAACAGTTTATTCTCCCGGTTGGAGAACGGCTTTTCTGTTCTTGAAGTCAGCAAAAGCGGCAAGGTGGTAGTGAAGTTTTACAACTTGCAGGCGCAGGGCTTAACCACACCCATCTTCGCTAAAGAACTTAAACCAATCGTTCCCCAGGCAGTTACTGCATCGGTAGATACATTGCTGCCGGTGATTGGTAAAGTGAATGTGCAGGCCGGCGCCAATTTAAAGGCAAGTGGTTTGCGAAAATTTTTTTATGGAGAAAATTACCGTAAGGAATGGACGCAATCCGTCACCGTGCCCATGATTGACCTGGGCAGCGAAGCCGGCGGACTGAAACCGGTAAGACAGGAAGGAAGCCGGCAAAATGCTTCGTTGCGCCTTGCCGACAAATCCGGAAAAGAATGGTCGCTTAGAACCCTTGAAAAGTTTCCGGAAGCCGTCATTCCTACCGACCTGCGCAGTGCTGTTAAAAAGCAAGTAGTAAATGATGGCGTGTCCGGCGGTTATCCTTTCGCTTCGTTGTCTGTTCCCATTTTAGAAAAGGCAGTTGGCATTCCCACGTTGAGACGAAAACTCGTTTATGTACCCGACGACCCAAGGCTAGAGCGGTTTCGCACCGGCTTTAAAAATACGCTGGCGCTGCTGGAAGAAAGAGAGCCGGCGGGCGTAAAGAAAACCATCCCCACCGAAGACGTGGTTTTGCTTCTTGCCAAAGACAACAACAGCCGTGTGGCCCAAAAAGCCGTATTGCGGGCAAGACTTATGGA
>DATKHJ010000335.1:0-9428 GCA_035510335.1 Flavisolibacter sp.
GTGTTAGTTGCAGAACCACCAAATTGTGTAAAAATGCCTGCTTTTTTTTCTTTGGTTAATGACATCGTTAACGATTTTTCTTTTGGCATCCCGGTTAGATGCCGGTTTTTGTTTTACGTATTTTGGCGGCGAAGGTAAGGGAAATCCTTTTTCCACCCAACAGAAGCTCAGCGCTTTAAGGGGTTGTTAAGATTTTTTTTGCCTGTTGCTTGGCACTCTCCTACCTGCTTTGCAGAATGCTATCGGTAAAAAGCTCGTAAAGTTTTTTGAGCTGCGGGTATTTCTGCAAAAGCGCCAGGTGCTTGTCAATGGTGGTGCTGTCGCCGCGGCTGGCGGGGCCGGTTTGCGATTTTGCCGCCGGAATAGTTTCGAGCCGGGCCGCCGTTTCCCGAATAAGTGGCAACAATAATAAAAAGTCAAGGTCTTCGTCTTTGCAGTACTTCTCTATCAGCGCATACAGGTGGTTGGTAAAATTATTGACCATCACGGCTGCCAGGTGAAGTTTCACTCTTGTTTCATCATCTGCCTCAATCACCTGGTCGGAAATACTATGCGCCAGCACATCCAGCATGCCAAGCGTTTCTTTATCGCTGGCATCAATAATCATCGGGATTTCTGGCAGGTAGCCGGCATCTTTTTTCAGGCTTTGCAAGGGGTAAAGAACGCCGTAATGATCGGTACCGCCTTTTAATACATGCTTTGAAACCGAAGCCGCTGTATGCACAATGGTTTTGTCCGATAGCTGCAACTCCTGGAAAACTTCTTCGATGGCAATGTCGGAAACAGCAAGAATATAGAGATCAGCGTTCCTGTTCACCACGTTCCAGTAGTTGGTTGATTCCGTATCGAGTTCATACGCCAGGTCGCTTGCTTCCGATGTGTTGCGGCCAAATACCTGCACAATGTTGTGCCCGGCCTTCTTCAGTTTTCTTCCAAGCACAGAGGCCGTGTTTCCCGTTCCAATAATTACAATGTCCATGTTCCAGATCAATTAATGCTTAAAGTTCGTAGTAAAAGAAATAAATTGAACGGCAAAACCTACGCAAGCATTGGCATGAAGAACAGTTTGGCAGTAAATCTTACCACAACAAAATTTAAAGTACTCAGCAAACTCTCAAAGAAAAAAGCAGCGGAACAGGCTTTTGATCTTTTTATGACACCACAATCGAGAGTCCGCAAATCGCCTACCATTATTATTCAGAAAGCAGAACAACTGGCCATGGAATTTGAAGACGTAAAAACCTATGGCTACCGCTGGAACCATCAAAAAGGCGAACAAAAATTATTGATCCTTCACGGGCACGAATCCAGTGCTGTCAACTTCGACCATTATGTGTTGCCAATGGCGAAAAAAGGCTATGAGGTTGTTGCCTTTGACGCTCCTGCACATGGGCGAAGCGGCGGCAAAAAGATCAATGCACTGGATTATAAAAATTTCATTAAAGAGGTCATTAAAAATTATGGCCCGTTTACAGCGTTCATCAGTCACTCATTTGGCGGACTGGCGTTAAGCTTAACGCTGGAAGAGATTCCGCACGATGACAGCTGGAAAGTAGTGCTGATTGCCCCGGCTACGGAATCAACCACCGCAGTCAACAATTTCTTCCGTTTTCTGAAGCTGGATGGCGAAGTGCGAAAAGAGTTTGACGAACTGATTACGAAAGCAAACAACAAACCGACATCGTGGTACTCGGTGAGCCGTGCGGCAGAGTACATCAAAGCGCAGGTTTTGTTTTTGCAGGACAAAGTAGATCCGCTAACGCCATTTGAAGATATTGAACCCATCATGGCAAAGCACTATCCCAATTTTCGTTTTGTGATTACCGAAGGTTTGGGACACCGGAAAATTTACAAGGATAAGAGTACCGTCAAACTCGTTTCTGAATTTTTATGATTCGTTTGTTGCTGGTTCTTCTACCCTTATTTTCACTGGCCCAAAAACCCGACACCATGCATACCTATACTTACCTGGCCCTTGGCGATTCGTACACGATTGGCGAAAGTGTTTTGCTGCACAAAAGTTTTCCGTACCAAACCGTTTGCCTGCTGCGCAAGGCCGGCTACAACATCGCTGCGCCGGAAATTATTGCCAAAACCGGCTGGACAACGGATGAACTGGAAGCCGGCATCAAAGGGTTTGAATTCTTACCCAAATATGATTTTGTAACGTTGCTGATTGGCGTAAACAACCAATACCGCGGAAGAGACATTATTGAATACAAAGAACAATTTGAACGCCTGTTAGAAAAAGCCATTGCCTTTGCGGGCGGAAAACCCGACCATGTAGTTGTACTTTCCATTCCGGATTACGGCGTAACGCCTTATGCCGAAAACAAGCAGCCTGAAAAAATTGCCAAGGAAATTGACGAATACAACACGCTGAACAAAGCCATTTCCATTCAATACAAAACGCATTACCTGGAGATTACCGAAAGCACCCGCAAGGCCAAAACAACGTCCGGACTGGTGGCGGCCGACGGCCTTCACCCATCTGAAAAAGAATATGCCAAATGGGCTAAAAAACTGGTGGCGTTGTTAAAAGAAAAGATAAAGAAATAAGCAACCAAACAGCCTTCGATAACATCTATAGAAAGCAGGTTTATCTTTCTGCACAACCATTTATTTACACAAGAATTATCAATTTTTATTTTCCGTTTCCTCCTGATTTTCACGGCTACTTAAACGATGAAATTGCGTTGCCGGAAAAATGCAGCGCAGTCAGCAATTAGGAAGTTTCATCTACTTTGCCTTATACTTGCATGTTCGGGAAATAAAAATTTGAACTTAAAAATCGCTATGCCGAAGAACTTGTTGATTGTTGAGTCGCCAGCAAAAGCAAAGACCATTGAAAAGATTTTGGGCCCTGATTTCGAGGTTAAAAGCTGCTTCGGGCACATTCGTGACCTGCAGAAAGACGACATGGGCATTGATATAAAAAACAATTACCAGCCACGCTATATTGTTCCTGACGAGAAGCAAAAAGTGGTGAGCGAACTAAAAAGCATTGCCCGCAAAAGCAAGGAAGTTTGGCTGGCAACGGATGAGGACCGTGAAGGAGAAGCCATTAGCTGGCACCTGTGCGAAGTATTGGGTTTAGATCCGTACAAAACAAAACGCATTGTCTTTCACGAGATCACCAAACCAGCAATTCAAAAAGCTGTTCAGCAACCACGTACCGTTAACATGGACCTGGTAAATGCACAGCAGGCCCGTCGTGTGCTGGATAGAATTGTAGGCTTTGAGCTAAGCCCTGTTTTGTGGCGGAAAGTAAGTGTGAAGAACAACCTCAGCGCCGGCCGTGTGCAGAGTGTTGCAGTTAGATTGATAGCCGAAAGAGAAAGAGAGATTAACGCTTTTACAGCGCAGAGCTCATATAAAATAGAAGCGGTTTTCACTGCGCCGGATGCCTCTAACCGGCAGGTTTCGTTTAAAGCAGAAGGAACGAAATTCTCCAAAGCTGAAGAAGCCGAGAAATTTCTAAACAGCTGCATTGGCGCTGGCTATAAAGTAATAGATGTACAGGTTAAGCCAACAAGGCGTACGCCGGCCGCACCTTTCACCACGTCTACCCTGCAACAGGAAGCCAGCCGCAAGCTGGGTTACAACGTAAGCAGAACTATGTTGCTGGCGCAGAAACTTTACGAAAGCGGTCAGATTACCTACATGCGTACCGACAGTGTAAACCTGAGCCAAACAGCGATGGATGATATTAAAGGTGCCATCGAAAAAACATGGGGCAACCGCTATCACAAAGCAAGACAATACAAAACCAAAAGCAATTCAGCACAAGAGGCCCACGAAGCCATTCGTCCAACTTATATGGCCAACGCATCGGTGGACGATCCGGATACAAGAAGGCTGTATGAGTTAATCTGGAAACGCACCATGGCCTCGCAAATGGCCGATGCGGAACTGGAAAAAACCATTGCCAAAATTGAAGTTTCTACCAATAGCGCAGAACTCACTGCATCGGGTGAAGTGCTGAAGTTTGAAGGATTTTTGAAAGTGTACCGCGAAGATGTGGACGATGAAGATGTGACCGACGGCGAGGAAGGCGGCGAAGGCATGTTGCCACCGTTACGTCCCGGACAGGCATTAGATTTTAAAGAGATGAAAGCCATTGAACGCTACACTCGTCCGCTGCCGAGATACACGGAAGCATCGCTGGTGAAAAAGCTTGAAGAATTAGGCATTGGCCGACCTTCTACCTATGCGCCAACCATTTCTACCATTCAGAAAAGAGGATATGTAGAGCGTCGCGATAAAGAAGGCGTTCAACGCATCTACAATGTGTTCACGCTTTCCAACGACAAAATCAGCAAGAAGACAGAAACCGAAAACACCGGTGCGGAAAAAGCGAAACTCTTTCCAACCGATCTGGGATTGGTGGTTACTGATTTTCTGAAACAGCATTTTGATGATATCATGGATTATCAATTCACGGCTCGTATCGAGGGTGAATTTGATGAAGTAGCCAACGGCAAAATGCGTTGGAATAAGATGATTGACGAATTCTACAACCCTTTTAAAAAGGATGTAGATAACACCATTGAAACGGCGCAACGCATCAGCGGCGAACGTGAAGTAGGAACCGATCCTTCTACCGGCAAACCGGTGATTGCCCGCATGGGACGGTATGGCCCGATGGTGCAGATCGGTACGTCGGACGACGAGGAAAAGCCACGTTACGCAAAGCTGAAAGCATCGCAAAGCATTGAAACCATTTCGCTGGATGATGCATTGGCACTTTTCCAATTACCGAAAACATTAGGTGAATACGAGGGATTGGAAGTATCGGTGAACAATGGCCGCTTTGGTCCTTATGTGAAATGGGGCGAAGCTTTTGTTTCTATTCCGAAAGGTGAAGAGCCGCTGGATGTGGACATGGAAAGGGCGGTTGCATTGATCAACCAAAAACAAGTGGCCGATGCACCCATTGGAACCTTCCAGGAACAGCCGGTAACAAAAGGCAAAGGCAGGTTTGGTCCTTTCATTAAGTGGGGCGATTTATATATTAATGTACCGCGGGCTTACAACTTCGATAACCTTTCGCAAAGCGATTTGAATGAACTGATCGAGAAAAAGCTCGACAAAGAAGCCAACCGGTTCATTCAACAATGGCCTTCTGAAAAGATCAGCATTGAAAACGGCCGCTGGGGTCCTTTCGTTCGCTTCAACAAAAAAATGTTGAAGCTGGGCCGCAAAGAAGGCGGCGATAAATACACAGCCGAAGAACTGGCAAATGTTCCGTTGGACGATGTGAAGAAAATGATTGAAGCGCAGGTTCCGGGAGCGTTTACCAAAAAAGCCGCCACGAAAAAAGCTGCTGCTAAAAAAGCACCGGCAAAGAAAACAGCCGCGAAAAAAGCCGCATCGAAGAGAAAGAAGGCATAACATTTATAACGAATAGTGCGAATGGAAGAGAACAGAGAGATATCGGCCCTTTTTAAATTGATTGACGACCCGGATGATGAAATATTTGGCGCTGTTTCCAATAAGATCATCGATTTCGGCCGCACCATCATCCCTAACCTGGAACATCTCTGGGAAACCACTCCCGATGAACAAATCCAGGAGCGTATTGAAAGCATTATTCACAAGCTGCATTACAACGACCTGACGGAAGATTTCCGCCAGTGGAACCTGTCGGGCCACCACGATATGCTGGTTGGTGCGTTGCTTGTTTCCAAATTTCAATACCCTGATCTTACTACTTCGGCCACCTTGCTGGAAGTAGAAAAGATTCGCCGGAATATCTGGCTTGAATTAAATGCTTACCTCACGCCGCTGGAACAAATTCGTATTGTTACCGGCATTTTATACAGCTACTACGGTTTAAAAGGAACAGAGATTAATTACAACGAGGTGAATGAGTTTTTTATTCACAAAGTGCTGGAATCAAAACGCGGCAACCAGTTGAGCGACGGCATTATTTACCTCATTCTTTGCGAACTGCTGGACATCCCGGTGAAAGCCATTTGCATTCCGAAACAGTTTGTACTGGCTTATTTCAAGCCGGGTTACAGTATGGAAGGCACTACGGATTATATTTCCAAGATCGAATTCTACATCGACCCTTCCAGCGGCATGGTGTTCACCCACAAAGACATTGAAAGTTATTTCAAGCGAATTTCGGTGCCGCCGGTTCACTCCTACTTCAAACCGCTCTCCAACAAAAAGGTAATTCAGTATTTGCTGGAAGAAACTTCAAAGTGTTTTGATAACGAGAAGGAAGGTTATAAGAAAGATGAGTTGAACCAGTTGGCGGACCTAATTGATTAATTAGCAAATGTGCAAATTTGAAAATGTGCAAATTATTTTTGTTGCCGTTTTCATTTTCGAATTTGCTAATTTTCACATTTGCGCATTATGGACACCATCACCTGGGCAGATTTCGAAAAAATTGACATTCGCGTTGGCACCATCATCGAAGCCAACGAATTTCCCAAAGCAAAAAGCCGGCGTATCAACTACGCATTGACTTTGGTGCGGAGTTAGGCATCAAACAATCTTCGGCGCAAATCACGAAATTTTATACACCGGAAAACTTGCAGGGGCAACAGGTTATTGCCGTTGTCAACTTCCCGCCAAAAAACATTGCCGGTTTTACCAGCGAATGCCTGGTACTTGGCGTGTACGATGAAAACAAAGACGTAGTTTTATTGGCGCCAAAATCGCCGGTAACGGCCGGCCTGAAAATCGGATGAAAACCTACACATCGTACTACGCCTCTCCACTTGGGTATTTAAAAATTCAGTGTTCAGATGAACACGTGCAGGCTGTTGTGTTTATGAATGACGAAGTGCCAACAGAAAATGATGACCACAAACTCCTGAAAATATGCGTCGGCCAATTGGATGACTACTTCACCGGTAAACGAAAAGAATTTGAACTTCCCCTGCAGCAACCCGGAACGCCGTTCCAGCAAAAGGTTTGGGATTTACTGCTGCAGATTCCCTTCGGCAAAACCATCAGCTACAATACACTTTCCAAACAATACGGCGATCTGAAAGCCATTCGGGCAGTAGCCTCTGCCAACGGCAGAAATAACTTGGCCATTATTGTGCCTTGTCACCGCGTGATTGGTTCCAACCAATCGTTAACGGGTTATGCGGGAGGTTTGTGGCGGAAGAAATGGTTGCTGGAACACGAGGCGAAACACCATGCAGGAGTTATGACGCTGTTTTAGATTACCGCACCGGCTTTGCACCCGGTCTTTCCTGGTTAATATACCATGCCCCATCTATTTCCCGCACAATAGTTTCAATCTGGCGGTCCGTTGCATCATTCTGGTAATCGTACGGCTGTTTAAGACTGGAGCCAACAAAAAAAGCTACGGTTTGATACAAACGTGCCTGTAAGCCGCCGCGGTATTCTTTAATGATCTCGTAGCAGTTGTTGCCGGTTTGACGGTTGATTAATTTCATCAGCACCTTGCCCTGGTAAACAGAAAGGTTGGACAGCGGTTCCGTGAAGCGTTTCTTCAGGTCTTTTTCGCGGGACTTAATGTATTTTTTTCGTTCGCTTTTGTCGGTTACCGTAAGCAGGTTTGCGTTTACATCGTTGATGATCAGGCCTGCCTGGCGGGCATAAGGATAGGTGACAAAAACAGCATTGCGCAGGCGGTTGTAAGCCTGCATCTGCTTCACCATTTCTTTGTAGGGAAGTTTGGAAATAGTGACCTCTGGAAGTTCGCTGTACGGGTAAACAATACCGTTGATGGTAATGGCTTGCACAACAATGGTGTCGTTCGGGCCCCATTTATTTCCGGTGGTGTCCTGTGCCTGCAGCAGCGAAAAACTCATTAGCAAAAGGAAGGTGAAGACCAGACGGCGCATGCTTAAAAATAAGAAACGTGTTGACAGTTTCAAAAAGACAACCATTTCTTAACAAAAGCTGTTTGATGCAGAAAGAAATCCGGCTTACACTTCTACTTCCTTTTCCTCCGGACGCAACACCCGCAGGCGCTGGCGGCTCACCTTCGACTGGCGGCGGCGGTATTCCATGCTCACCAGGAAGCCAATAACCGTCAGGATTGTACCGGCCCAAACAAGGTTAATAAACGGAAACTTATAGGCCTTCAACGTTACGTATTGCATAACGGCATCCGATTCTTTAATACCCAGTTCAATGTTCTGCCCTTCTACTTTGTTTAACTGCAGCACCAGGCTTTCGGCCATCAGGGTGTCGGTTTGGGTAAACGCTTCGCCGGCGCGGTTAATTAAAATCGGCTTGCTTTCGTAACGGCTGCCGGTTTTGGCAAACACGTCAAGCGTTGCAACGGAGGCACTGTCGTTGGCGGTCAGTTCCACGCCTGGAATTTCCTTGAACGACTGAACATTCTTCACCACCGCAAAACCTTTGGAGTACCAAACGGTATCGCCAACTTTCACGTTGATGGGCTTAAACGAAGCCGTGTCTTTGTTCTTTGTCGGGTCAGGCAACGAAGTGATATAGGTAAAGATGTCGTACGTCCAGTAATGCTTCGCATCCGGGTTAGCCATCAGGCCTTCCTGGTTTTTATAATTCACGAAGGCGTTTGGTCTTAGTGTAAAGTTTTCCTTGCCATCTTTTCTTTCAAACTGCAAATGATAATACCAAAGCGGCTTTTCGGGGTGAACCGAATCTTTTGCATACGTCACCCAAAACTTGCCCATGTCGCTTTTCATGTCTTTGATCAGGGTAAGATTCTCACCTGATTTCTCCTTGCTCTCTTTTCCAAAATCCATAAAAATGCCGGAGGTGTTCCAGGAAAGCACTTCTTTTTTGGAAGAAGAAATAAGAATACCCACCAGCAACGTGGCAAAACCAACGTGTGAAATGGCGCCGCCGGCACGCTTTAGGTTTGTTTTTAACCCGGTGAAAATGTAACCGGCATTGGCTACCAGCGAGAAGAACGCAGCTACCAGGGCGATCCAGATGGCCACCATAAAGCCGGCTGTTTTTTCCTCGTAGTTTACTTCGCCAAAATACACAATCAGTACACCGCCTACCAAGCCAAGAATGGTTGGAATGATCAGCTTTTTCAGGAACGGTTTGCCGGTTGATTTGTACTTGAGGTACATACCGAAGCCCGTGACTAATCCTAAAATGATGGCAACAAAAATCTGTAACTGGTTGTACGAATAAGCTGTGTCCTCACCCATCGCCAGCGGCGTAAAGGTTTTGTCGTTTCCGCTAAACAGTCCTACAATCTTGTTGAAAACAGGAATAGAGGTCATGCTGATGATCAGCAACGACGAGAGAAACAGCACCAGCGAACCAATGAACATCCAGAATTCGCGGGAAGACGCTTCTTCTTCCTTGGCAATAAAGGGAATGCTTTTGTACCGCTGGAAGAACAGCCAAAGCGAAGGAATAGCCAGCGAAAACAGGAAGATGCGCAAGTGCCAGGTAGTGATGCCTTCACCTGTAAAGGCGTGTACAGA
>DATKHJ010000336.1:0-39528 GCA_035510335.1 Flavisolibacter sp.
AGCAATGAAAAATATATTGATCCTATTATTGAGTGTAACAAGTTTTTTTGCTGCTGCGCAGGATGATGATTGCATGGACCGCATCATGGCAAAACGAGGACAACTCACAAAAACCAATGAAACGGTAAGGTCAAAGCCTGCAGAATACGCGGTACAAAAAAAGTTTTCGACGGCCTTCTACAACATGATTTCGCCTTACCAGCCCCGTGGTGTGGAGGCTCGTTGGTCCGGCGGTTTTTCTTCACCGCAGTCAGGCAGACCAGTTGCGGTTTATACCAATTTCTTGTCGGCTATCAAATACCATTGCGAGGGAAGCCAGCTAAGCCTTGATCACGAAACCAATACATCGCTAAGAGTTGAATACAACAACTTTAGTTTTACAGAACTCTACGATACAAGTTCGGATTATCAACTCACGGGTTACCTGGCGCTGCAGCCCGGATTGCCGGAAGAGGTCAAACCTGGCGTTTGGAAATTCAAAGACATGTGGACCGGTTTAGGATTTGGCATTGAAGGTTTCTATCGCATCTTAGTTTTTACTTACCCGGGCCAGGTTCCGTGGAGTTACGTAACCCGCAGAGAGTTTTTAGTAAAGCGCAAACGCAACGTGCAACGGCTGTATGCGGAGGCAAAAAAGCAAACACAGGAAGCCATTGATTATTGGGACAGGTTTAAAAAAGAAAAGGAAAAAGAATACGCCAATGATGCCCTGAAGATGGCCAACTTTATGAGCGGCTATTACAATCCTGGCCTGGCAGAAGCCAAAGCAAAACAACCCAAAATCCTGGGACAATATGAAGCATCGTTAGAAAGACTGGATGAACAGTTAGCTGCGCCTGCAGCAGAATTGGAGAAAAAGGCGATTGTGATAAGAAGCCAGCGCAATGGGTTGGACTATGATTTCACTGATAAGATGGAGCCATTTGCCGAAGTGCCGACCAAGCCAAATCCTGCTTATTTCAAACGGGGCTTGTCTCCTGCGGTACCGCAAGTCATCACCGTGTTCCTCACTTTCGATCCAAAGGATCAGCGCTCCACCACATTTGTCGCCGACATAGAAAAGCAACTAGACCTTGATTACATTCAATCTTTTATTGGCAAAACAACACCCCCGGCCATCAGTGAAAACAAATCTGCGCAGAACAGTAACGCTAATATTCCTTTTTCTTCTACTGCCAATACAAATACAACTAACACCAAAACGGCGGTGAATAGTACAGGCAATAAATCGGCGCCTTCCACAAATACTACGGCTACACAAAGTGCCAGCGGTAAAACTTTTTTCCTTACCGGCACAGTAAGTGCGCCGGCCGGTGTGCCGGTAACAATTGGCTACAATGTCGGTAACGATCTTACCCTTACACCACCTAAAAGCGCTGGCAATTTGTACAGCACATCACCTATAAAATTTACCCGGCCACTTAGTGAAAAAGAACCATACAATGTGCTGCTGAAAAAGATTGCCGGAAACATGAAAGGTGTTGTCTATCGTGGCAGCGGCAAAGCGCCGGATGGTATAAATGAAATAAAAATTGGCATTGATTATAAGTATGAATTGGTGAGCCGCAGCAGCGATGATCTTGCTTTTAGCAATTTCTATGAAACTGCTACACCCGCTGTGGGCGGCATGGGTGGTGAAGAAGGCCGCTATGTGACGTTTGTTTCATGGACAAAAGGCTTTGCCGGTAACGACGGAAAGTTCAGACAGGTGTTTTGGCGTGACAGAAATACCGGCACTACCAAACTCATTTCAACATCACCAACCGGTGCTGCCGCTGATGCTGATTGTGCTTTGCCAACAATGTCGGCCGATGGGCAAATCGTTGTATTTGAATCCAAGGCAACAAACCTTGTTGCAGGTGACAATAACGGTAAAAAAGATATTTTCCTGTGGCGTGCAAAAACCGGTACCGTTGAATTAGTCAGTGTGCCCTCGGCAGGCGGGTTAGCAGATGGCGACAGTTACGATGCAACTGTTTCCGGCAACGGCTATTTTGTTGCTTTTACGTCCGATGCCGTGAACATGAGCACCACGCCAAAAGGCAAATCGCTGTACAATATTTTTCTGCGTGATGTTGCCAATGCAAAAACCGAAATGTTAAGTGTGGACCCAACGGTAAAAACTGGCGGCAATGGTGTGAAGGCCAGCATTTCATTCGATGGCAACCGTGTTAGCTTTTGTTCACCTTCCGGCACGCTGGTGGCGAACGACAACAATAAGCTCTGGGATATTTTTCTTTGGGAACGCGGCAAGCCGGCTTTGCGACGCATTAGTTTAACACACGATGGACAAGAACGGTTACAAGGCGACGAATCGGCTTCGCGGCAGGTAGCGTCCACGCTTTCAGGGAATGGTCGCTATGTGGTGTATTCTACCACGGCACCCAACATGGTTCCCGGCGACAATTTAAAATACCAGGATGTATTTGTGTACGACATCGACCAAAACAAATTGCAGGTAGCCACCTTTACAGACAATAACCAACCGGGCAATCATGACAGTCCTATTGACCAGGGAGACCGGCTTGCAATTACATTCGATGGAACATGGGTGGCCTTCCCCACAAAAGCAACAAACCTCGGTGCACAGTCATCCAACCTTATTCTATACAACACACAAACCGGCAAAAAACAAATCGTTACCGATACAAGGGGAAGTTATGTGGGAAGACCTGCCATTAGCTATAGCGGAAGCTACGTGGTGTTTGGCAAAAGCGAAGCATTGGACCAGCGTTCAGGTGCTGCCTTTGGCGATAGCGGCGGCGGCATCTTTGCACACTTCACCGGCAACGGACCGTGCCGCGATTGCAAAGAGTAAAGCAACGTTTCTAACAAAACAGTATGTCGGACCAACTCCGTACCCTTTTTCTTCCGCCCGGCCTTCCTCGTTACCTTCGCGGCCATGAAAGCGTTTACTGATATCCGAATTGTGTTTATGGGTACGCCGGAATTTGCCGTAGCATCGCTGAATGCACTGGTGGAAGCCGGCTGCAATATTGTTGGCGTCATTACCGCTCCCGATAAACCCGCCGGCCGCGGTATGCAATTGCAACAAAGTGCGGTAAAGAAGTACGCAGTGGAAAAAGGACTGCACATTCTTCAGCCCGAAAAATTAAAAGCCCCGCAGTTTTTAGAAGAGCTGAAATCTTTGCAAGCCGATTTACAAATTGTTGTTGCCTTTCGCATGTTGCCCGAAGTGGTTTGGAACATGCCACCCATGGGAACCGTGAATGTGCATGGCTCCCTGTTGCCGCAATACCGCGGTGCGGCGCCAATTAACTGGGCCATCATCAACGGCGAAAAAGAAACCGGTGTTACCACGTTTAAACTGAAACACGAAATTGATACCGGCGATGTTTTGTTGCAGGAGCGAATCCCGATTGGGGAAAACGATACCGCAGGCGAACTGCACGACAAAATGAAAGAAGTGGGTGCACAACTATTGGTGAAAACGGTGGAAGGACTTGCCAGCGGAACACTGGTGGAGCATCCCCAACAATCCTTCCTGGAAAGCATTGCTTTTGAATTGAATCATGCACCCAAAATTTTCACTGACACTTGCAGAATTGATTTTACAAAACCAGTGGCGGAAGTGCACAACCTTGTTCGTGGCCTCTCGCCTTATCCCGGCGCTTTTACACAACTGCAGGGAAAGATGCTGAAGATCTTCAGAAGTGTAAAAGAAGAAAGCAACAAAGAACTGACTCCCGGTGAATTTGAAACCGATAAAAAAACCTATCTCAAATTTGCGTGCAGCGATGGTTACCTCCAAGTAAAAGAACTGCAGCTGGAAGGGAAGAAAAAAATGACGACAGAAGAATTTCTTCGCGGTTACCGCTTCGAATAAAAAAAGGCAACAGTAACTGTTGCCTTTTTTTATTGTTCGTTTGTTGTTTAGTAATTCACCCGTACAAAAAACTTCTCGGTATCGCTGATCTCCAGTGCTGTTGCCCCTGCGTTTGAAATGCGCACATTATAGCCCTGGTTCTGCCGTATGCCCGTCATTTTATCCAGCACTTTGGCATAAATGGCTTTGTTGTTATTGGGGTTTACAAGGCGAATAATGGTTCCGGGTTCTACACCATCAATCAACGCATAATATTTTGCATCCTGCCAGCCGCTGGCGGTTTTAAAAATACCGGCTGTTACCAGTTCATCTTTGCGCAGCGATTGACCACGGGTTTGCGCATCAAAATCAGCTTTAAAATAACCACCGTTGCCATCGTTTATGGCTACGGTTGCAGGTTTTGGTTCGGGTTTCTTTTCAACAACAGCAGGTTTTTGCACCGGCTTTTCTTCTTCTTTCTTTACGACTTCGTTGCGCACTTCCGGCACCACGGTTTCTTTTACTTCAGCAGGTGTAGTGGTAGTGGTAGTGGCGGCAGGCCTTGTTACATTGGCCAGTCCCGGGTCGTTGGAAACAAGATAACCAACCACTAATTTCTGACCGGCAGAAATAGCATCCGATTGCAGGTTGTTCCACTTGCGCAGATTGGCCATTAACACCTTGTTGTTGTTTACGCTAACGCGGTACAAACCTTCCTTCTCACCTACCACGTAATACACCGGGTGGCTGGTTGACTTTTCTTGCGAGAAGTTGGCAGCGCTCAACGGAATGTTTACCGTTTGTCCAACGCTCAACCCTCTTTCCATTTCAAGGTTGTTGAAAGTGGCAATATCTTTTGGCGGAATATTATACAGGCGGCCCAGCGAATAAAAATTTTCTTTGGGAGAAACCGTATGCGCAATGAACATGCCTTTGTCATTGTTACGGGCAATTATTTCCTGTGCATACGACCAATGACACAGGGCTAAAACAAACGTGAGAAACAAGATTTTTTTCATGGTGGATAGAGTTTGGTTTTTCAAAACCGGTTAGCCTTTCTTCACTTACCAGTCTATCGATTGTTCGTTACAAATATGCTATATTTCTGCTAAGCAGAATCGTTCCGGGCTTTCAAAATACGGATTTCTTTAGGATAGTAATTGTTGATGCGGTTTTTCAAGGCATTGATCCAGCCAAGGTTTTGCGAAGCATACCGCACCACCTGCCAGCCGGCGGTTGCCGGTTCAACCGTCATTTCCTGCCGTTGCAGGTATTTAATGGCATTTTCGTACGAAAGTTCCGTGGCCGGCACCTGCGGCGAAAGCTGTGTACTTTGCGCCAGTGCATGGTGCGGCACCAGTTTTTCTTTTAACACTTCGCCAACGCTTATGCCGGCGTATTGCAACCCAAACATGGCCTGAAATAAAGCAAAGTCGGGCAACAGGTCAACGGGAATAGCACTGATTTCGTTGCGGAATCGTACGTAGTGCAAATCCGCTTTTTGCAGCCAGGTTTCCACCACCTTTTTTTCTTTTGCCGAAATGGTTTCAGGCTTAGCTGGTTTTTGTTTGCCTGGGTTTTCATGGCCTGTTTTTCGAAAGCAGGAAATGAAAAAGCCTTCGCCTTTGATCTTGTCAGGATAAAAACGATAACCTACAGCGCCGTTGGCAGAAGTGGTTGTGACAATGCCGGGAAACGCTTCCACGTTCAGCGGCAGGTTTTCCAATTGCATGTCCTGCACCAGCCAGTCCATGATCGCTTCATCTTCTTCTGTTGAATACGAACAGGTGGAATAAATCAGCAAGCCATCCTGCTTCAATGCGGTCAGCGCATCGGCTAAAATCCGCTGCTGTCGCTGACTGCAAAGGGCTACGTTGTGCAGGCTCCATTCTTCAATCGCTTCTGCATCTTTCCGAAACAGTCCGCTGCCGCTGCAAGGTGCATCTACCACCATCACATCAAAATAGGCAGGCAGTTTTGCAAATACTTTGGGATCATTATTTGTCACAAACACATTGCTGCATCCCCAGCGAATAATGTTATCGGTTAACACAAGGCTGCGCTGTTTGATGACTTCATTACTGACCAGCAAACTACCTGCTGAAAGCAACGATTGAATGTGCGTGGATTTACCACCCGGCGCCGCACAGAGGTCAAGCACTTTTAGGGGTGCAGAAAGATCGGCAAGTTGCGTTAACGCCTGCTCCAAAAACATGCTCGATGCTTCCTGCACATAATAGCAACCGGCATGAAACAACGGATCGAATGTAAATGACGGACGTTGCGGAAGATAGAAACCTGTTTTGGCCCACGGCACCGGCTGCAGTTGTTGTCCAAACACAGTTGCTGCATCGCCACCTGCAAAAGGCTTTGCCGCGTTCAGCCGGATGGATGTTGGTGCATTGCTTTCTTCGTGCACCCGCACAAACGAGTCCCTGTGAAACCCCTCCACTCCTTCCAGCGTTTGCAATAATTCTTCCGGCAGCTTCATGCTATTTCTTTGGCAGCAAAAGTAGCGGCATCAGCGGGTTGAAAGTGCAGCTTTTATACAAGCTTCCTTCGAAAGAATGCTTTTCCTCAACCCCAAACCTGATAGCGTTCTTTCCCTACTTTTGCCCTCTTATGAACGATCCGATTTCTTTTGATAATACTGCCATAGCTTTTGCCCCGAAAACAGCCAAAGACCTGAAAGATGCCCATTTTCTTTTTACCATGATGGGACAGCCCTGGATTGTAAAGATGGGCACACGGTTGGCGCCCTGGAGCATTAATGCGGGCTTGCCGGTGAAAGGATTGATTCGTAAAACTATTTTCAAACAATTTGTGGGTGGCGAAACACTGGAAGAAACCATTCCGGTAGCACAGGCTTTAGGTAAATATGGCGTGCAGGTGATTTTAGATTATGGCGTGGAAGGTGCGGAAGGCGAAACGGCTTACGACCAGGCACGGGATGAGTTTATCCGGGTTATAAAGTTTGCCGGTACGCAACCCAATGTGCCTTTCATGAGTGTGAAAGTAACCGGCTTTGCACGGTTTGGGCTGTTGGAAAGAATGGATGCGCTGATGCACGAAGCGCCGGAAGATTCACTCATTAAACGCTACAACTATGTGCTTGATAAAATTTCAGCGGCGGAACTGAATG
This sequence comes from Flavisolibacter sp., assembly GCA_035510335.1. Lineage (GTDB taxonomy): Bacteria > Bacteroidota > Bacteroidia > Chitinophagales > Chitinophagaceae > Flavisolibacter. The sequence continues at coordinate 6,969 of DATKHJ010000336.1, forward strand.
AATGGAGCCGGGTGCGGGAACGCTTTAAGGCCATTTGCGACAGTGCCGTGGCAGCCAACATTGGTGTGCTGGTAGATGCGGAAGAAACCTGGATTCAGGACCCGGTGGATGCCATTACCATGCTGATGATGGATGACTACAACAAAACAAAACCGGTGGTTTACAACACCATCCAGCTTTACCGCCACGACCGGCTGGAGTTTTTGAAAAAAAGTTACGAAGCCGCCTTGGAGCGCAGCTTTGTTTTGGGCGCCAAACTGGTACGTGGTGCCTACATGGAAAAAGAACGCAGACGGGCAGCAGAAAAAGGCTACGCCTCTCCTATTCAGCCAACAAAAGAAGCCAGTGATAAAGACTACAACAACGCCGTACGGTTTTGCGTTGACCACCTGGAAAACATTGCAATGATTGTGGCTTCGCACAACGAAAAGAGCAACCTGTTAACCACGCAGCTTTTAAAGGAAAGAGGTTATGCACTCAACCATCCGCATGTGCACTTCAGCCAGTTGTATGGCATGAGCGATAACATTACATTCAACCTTGCGAAAGCCGGTTGCAGCGTAAGCAAATACCTGCCTTTTGGGCCTATTAAAGATGTGATTCCTTACCTTATGCGCAGGGCGCAGGAGAACACCTCTGTTGGCGGACAAACAGGAAGAGAACTGGCGCTGATTAAGAAAGAATTGAAACGGCGCAGGCAGTCCTGAACTTTTTAGCTTTCCAATTTTCTTGTATTTTGTAGCAAACTAGCTGCATGAAATCCCTGTTTGCTCTCTGCCTCTTCCTGCTTCCCTTTTTGGTTTGCGCACAAACAAAAGTTCAGGATCTTGTAAAAGACGGTATTGATCTCCATGACCGTGGCTATTACGAAGAAGCACTGCTGAAGTATGACTCAGCTCTCTTAATCGAAAAAAACCATTTCCTGGCCACTTACGAAAAGACTTTCACATTAATGCACCTTAAGCGTTACAAAGCTGCGATTGATTTGTGCCAACAAATGCTGAAGGAAAACAAGGATCAAAAATCATTGGGTGAAGTATATGTGGTTTATGGAAATGCATTGGATATGTTAGGTAAGAACAAAGAATCCATTGAAGTGTATGATGAAGGCATAAAAGGATTTCCGAATGTTTCTATGCTGTACTTCAACAAGGCTGTTACTTTGGTGGGGTTGAACGAATATGAAAAAGCAAGCATAGCACTGAAGCAGGCCGTGGTGAAAAATCCTTTTCATCCTTCATCACACTTACAAATTGCCAATTTGCATCAGTCGGGTAACAGGGTGCTTACATTAATGGCAGACCTTACTTTTCTTGCCCTTGAACCCAACAGCGACCGGTCGAGAAAAAGTTTAAAGCGTGTAAAAGAGCTGCTGACAGCACAAGCTAAAAAGACAGGTGAAAATTCGTACAGCGTTGACATGGACATTAGCCAACTGCTAGGGAACACGAAGAAAAAAGAGGACAACTTTGGTTCTACGGAAATGATTATTTCACTTTCATCTGCCGTAAACGTGGAAGAGAAAAACAGGAACGAAACGATTGTGGAGCGTCTTCATCGAAACCTTAAACTAGTTATCAGCACGCTGAAGGAAGGCCGGAAGGACGGCAAGGGATTTGGCTGGGAATATTATGTCCCCTTCTTTGTAGCAGCAGAAAAAGAAGATCAGATTGAAACCTTATCGCACCTTGTTTTGGCCACCGATGATGATCCTGCCAATAACAAATGGCTATCGGACAATAAAGCAAAAGTGGAAAGCTTCTACAAATGGATGGAAGCGTTTGCATGGGCTTCGCCCAGTTTGTAAGAACTGAAATAAGAAAGGGAACTCAAAAAATTTTTTTACCAATCTTCCCTTTCTTATTTTCACGCCGTTCTTAAAAATTATTGGACTGTTAGCTCAGTTGGTTTAGAGCATTACTTTGACAGAGTAGGGGTCGACGGTTCGAATCCGCCACAGTCCACATTTCTTTCTCCAACTTCTCGTCTTTTAATCCTGGTTTCCCTGCTAATTTTTTTTGCGCATGCGCTTAACCCCATAAGCAACACCTGTTACAAGCAAAAGACTCAACCCACCATCGATCGGGGCATTTCTTGGCGGAGGAGGTGGCGGCGGAGGGGTTGGCGTACAACTACTGTAATGTCTTTTTCCGCACTTATAGCATCTTGACCCATAAGAAGACCCAAATGTAGATGTGGTGGTTTGTTCGCTTTCAATTTCTTGGTCCTGTGCGTTGGCTGACAGGCAGAATGAGGTTAATAACAGGAAAAAAATACCAGTTAGCTTCATGTATGACAGATTTAGGTTTTAAACAAACGGAACAGGCCAGTTTTCAACTGATTTCGACAGGAAGGAATTAAAGAGGTTGATGAAGGGTTGGATTATTGCAGTCAGACAGGAAGCGAAAATAAAAGATGTGTTTTAAATATCAATTCTTCGTTGCAAGATTCCGTAAAACTACGCGGCACATCACCGACTGATTTATTCAATTGAGTCAACGCATAATACATCTCATTCATCTTACAAGTCCAGCACGTCAGTGCATCAATAGCTTTACCGCCACATTCAAAAAATTAAACACCATGCATAAAAAACTAATTGCTTTTCTCATCATCAGCGTGCCGCTTGTTAGCCAGGCACAGTTGGGCGGATTGCTGAAAAAAGCCAAGAACAAAGTAGAGCAACGCATTGATAACCGCGTGGACCAGGAAATGAACAAAACCCTTGACAGGGCCGAAGGAAAACAAACTGCTTCCGGCGAGGGTTCCGGCACGGCTTCCGTTGAAACGCCGGCAACTGACGCAAAGCCTACACTGAAAAGCTATTCCAAATTTGATTTTGTGCCGGGTGAAAAAATCATTTATGCCGAAGACTTTGCGCAGGATGCCATTGGCGAATTACCGCTCACCTGGAACTCAAGCGGAAAAGGTGAAGTGCAAACCATTGAAGGCAAGCAGGGCAAATGGCTGCGTGGTTTTGAAAACACTTTTTATCTCACCGGCAACCGCAAAAGCTTTGGTGAAAACTATACCGTTGAATTTGACGGCATCTTTTATTTTGAACCTAAAGTAAAAGGCTATGTTTTGCCGTATTGGAAAGCCGGCATTATGAGCAGCGGCGGTATGGACCCGGCCGATAATTCTTTCCTGCGTGAGCAAGGCGAATACAACGCTACGCAAATCACGTTCAGCCCCGGAAGCAATGGCGCCGCCTTTGTAGAAAGTGAAGTGAAAAAGCGGCAAACATTTAAAAGCGACCGCATGTACCTTGGTGATTTAACACCCTTCTTCAACCAGGTGGTTCACTACTCTATCCAAGTGCAGAAAACACGCTTCCGCATGTGGATCAACGAACGCAAGGTGTTTGATATTCCCCGTGCCATGAACGTTGGCGACACCATGAACCAGTTATATTTCTACCTGGAAAGTTCAAACTACCAGGAAGATGAAATCGGCTTGTTTATTTCCAACATTAAAGTGGCAACGGGTGTTCCGGATACACGCCATAAGTTGATTGATGAAGGCAAGTTTTCAACTACCGGTATTTTGTTTGACGTGAACGCCGCCACCATTAAACCCGAAAGCAACGGCGTACTGAAAGAACTGGGCGGCTTACTGAACGAGCACAAAGACGTGAAGATTAAAATTGTGGGACACACCGACAGCGATGGAAGCGATGCTGCTAACCTGGAGCTATCGAAGAAAAGGGCCGACGCTGTGAAAGCCGCACTGGCAAAAGAATACAGCATTGATGAAAGCCGCATACAAACAGATGGCAAAGGAGAAAGCGTTCCGGTTGGTGATAACAAGACAAAAGAAGGCAAAGCACAAAACCGTCGTGTAGAATTTATCAAACTATAAACACAGGTACTTATCAGGCAAGGTTACCCGCATAAGCGGGTAACCTTTTTTGTGCCCGGCAACCAACAGTAATCAAAAGGCAGTTACACATTTCATAGAGGCTTTCTGTCAATTCATTTCACTGCGCATTGACAGCGGCCCTGCATTCTTTCAACTTCGCTTTATTCAATCATTTCTAAAGCAGTTTTTATGCAACGCTACAATATTTTCTTCCCCGTTCACAAAGGCCTCCGTGCCCTGCTTTTCGAAACCGCCATTCAACTCCAGCAAACATCATTTTTAGATGCCGTTGAAACCGCACAGGCCATTGACCAGGTAAAAACCGTCATTGCACTTTTTGAAAGCCATGCACACAAAGAGGACAGCTTTGTGTTTCCGGCCATTGCTGCCTGGGAACCTTCTGTTGTGGCAGCCTTTGAAGCAGAGCATGATGAAGACCACGCATTGGGCGAAAGCCTGCAGAACTGGTTAACAGCCATGACGTATGCTGCTGCGCCTTCTGCCAAACAAACCATTGGCGAAAAGCTGACAGCTGCCTACCTGCGGTTTATGGTGTTTAACCTATGCCACATGGCAAAAGAAGAAGAGGCGATCAACCCGATTTTATGGCGTTATTACAGCGATAGCGAGTTGCACGACATTACACTGAAAATTATGAAGGCCGTGCCGCAGCCAGAGATGGCAGATTTCAGCCGCTGGATGGTAAGAGGCCTGAACACCACGGAAATTCTTCACTGGCTCAGGGGTGTAAAAAACACCGCGCCGAAACCAGCTTTTTATGCACTGCTGAACGTTGCCGAGCGGGAGCTGCAGCCGCATCGCTGGAACCTTGTGCAGGACTCGCTGACCGAAGGCGCCATGGTTGTATAAACAGCTAACCATTCATAACTATATTAATCACTTAACAACATGAAACAGTTACTTCCCAAAACCCTGCGTTTACCTGCCACGCTATTTTTTACAACGGCGTTGCTCGTCTCATCTTACATTTTACTCAGCTCGTTTGCCGCTCACCGGTTTGCCGATGAATTTCTGAAACAACTGGGCATTACCAAAGCCGCTGCCGACGACAAAATTGCCAACAGCATCCTTGGTGGCAACGTGGATTTGTACGGTGTAAAAAATGCCCGCAACATTGCATTGGGCAACCGCAAAGCGGTTGTGCTTGACCTGCTGGCTTACACAAAAAAGCAAGTGAGTTCACCGGCCTTTATTAAGCAGTACAACACCATTCGCGAAAACTACAAACCCAAAGATTACATTCCGCAAACACCCGAAGAAATGAAGGCGGAGCACATTGCCCGTGCAAAGGAATCGGTTAAACAAACCGAAGAATCGCTGCGCAAGGCCGATGCCAGCATGAAGGCCATCTTTCAAAAAACAGTGGAGGAAGCAAAGAAATACCTGAAAGAAGCCGAAGACCCGAACAACCGCATGTATGTGCGTTATGCCGGTAACTACGAGCGGGCCGTGAAGGAAGCAAAAGAAAGCAATGCTGCCAACGCTGCACAATTTGAGCGCCGCTACCCTACCAATCACCTGCTGTATGTAAAAAAGCGTTTGCAGGAATTCCTGGATCTTACCAAAGACATTGATTTCGACGCTGAATTAAAACCAAAAAACGGCAAGAAAGTATTTGTAAACCCGGATTACGAACGCAAAGACAGCCGCTGGAAAATGGCTTTCCGCGCCGGCAGAGAAGTGGTAGAGCCAGCCCGGGAATTTGTGCAAAAATGGATTGAAGAAATAAACTAGCCATAACAAAAACCGCGAAGGCCTCTCCCCGGAGGGGCTTTCTTTATGCACAAAACCGACACTCTATACAAACCTTTTGTCATTTCATTCATCCGGCGCTGCTGCCGCTTGTCATCAAATAATAGCTTGCCACAGAATTACAAAAGCATGAAACCGCTAAAACATTCGCTTTACAGCCTGTCGCTGTTCCTGCTTTTTCTCAAAACCAAATGGTAGAACCAAAACACAATTTTATGATGCGCAAAGCAATCTCTGTTCTCGCTGTCGCTGCCCTTACCATGGGCTTTTTCTATGCGTGCAGCAATGTCAAATCAACTAAAGAAGAAAAATCGCCGGTTTTATCCGAAGCTGATATGGTAAAGCGGGGCGAATACCTGGTGAGCACCATTGGCTGCGACGACTGCCACTCGCCTAAGCGTATGGGACCCAACGGGCCCGAACTGATCCCCGAATTACGCCTATCGGGCTACCCTTCCAACCGTCCGGTTCAGCAAGACCTGGGCACATCGGGAAAAATGGGCTGGGTACTGCTTGCCAATGACCTTACCGCTGCCGTTGGCCCCTGGGGTATGTCGTTTGCCGCCAACATTACCTCCGATGAAAGCGGTATTGGCAATTGGACCGAACATAATTTTATTACTGCCATGCGTACAGGAAAAATGAAGGGCTTGGAAAACGGCCGCCCAATGTTGCCGCCAATGCCCTGGTTCAACTTTAAAAACCTGACGGACGAAGACCTGAAATCGATGTTTGCGTACCTGAAATCCACCGCTCCCGTACGCAACGTGGTTCCAGCGCCCATTACCCCCGACAAGCTGAAATAATTTTCCCATCAAACAGTCGCAACCCTTTGAATTACAACAGACCATTGCAAGCATTCACGGACGGCACAACGCCTTTCCGCCAATGCTTGCAATTTTCTTTTCATACAATTCATCCGCGGTTTATAACAATTCATCCGCCAGAAAAAGGGAGCCGTCTGCCGGGTGGCCGGCGGTTTCAAAAAAACATGGTAATTTGATAATACATGAGATTGAGGCTGCCACAATATAGCGGGAAAGATTACCTGGTGCTGGCAATTGTGATTCTGCCCTTCACGGTTGCGCTGAACAGTGTTTTGTTTGGTGGCCGCTACTTTACCCAATGGGGTATCTTCCTGCCTTCTACCCTTATTACGGCATTTGTTTTTAGCCTTGACTTTACGCTTTGCGGCGTGCTGGCGCAAATGCTGAAACGCCGCATGGCGCAGGAAGAAGACATGCCCCGGCGGCTCTTCCTCATGATTGTTTGTTTTGTTTTGATCAGCGGCATTTTTCTGCTGACGATCTTTCACGGCTACGAGCTCATTCCCTCTTTCAACTACACATACAACGAAAAAAGCTTTATCTGGGCCTACATGAGCATGGCCATCGTCAACATTTTTTTAACCCTGCTGATAGAAGGCATTTACCGCTACAACATCTGGCGGGAAAATTTGAAAGAAACCGAAAAGATTAAAAAAACCTTTACGCAAAGCCAGTTGCTGGGCCTGAAAAGCCAGGTGAATCCGCACTTCCTGTTCAACAGTTTAAACACACTTTCCTCACTCATCAGCGAAGATGAAAAAGAAGCCGAAGTGTTTCTGAATGAAATGAGCAAAGTGTACCGCTACATGCTTCGCGGTGATGATGAGCAACTGGTGCCGCTGAAAACCGAGTTGAAATTCATTCAATCTTACATTCACCTGCTGGGCAAACGGTTTGGACAAAGCCTGCAGGTAAAGCTGAACATCCAGGAAGAAGACAAGGAAAAACTGTTGCCGCCCCTAAGCCTGCAGGTGCTGATAGAAAACGCCTTTAACCAGAACGTAATGAGCAAGGCCGACCCGTTGCTGATTACCATTTGCTCCAACGGCACCGAACTGCTGGTGCGCAACAGCCGCAAGCCCAAAATGATCAGCAATGACATGGACATTGAAAGCGGGCTAGATAACCTGGTAACAAAATACCGGCTGCTGAATGCCGCCAGCGTTACCATTAAAGACGAAGAAAAGCAGCGCAGCATTTTTTTACCGCTGATTGATTACAAAGGAGGCCTGGTATGAAGCAAGGCCTGAAACCAACGAGGCTGCAGGTAGTGAGCTTTATCTCCTCCATGCCCATCATTGATTTTATCCTGAACTATATTCTCTTTGACCATGCCATTTTTGAACGTTCGGCCATCTGGCTGGTCTCCTACCCGCTTATTTTTTTCATTGGCATTGGTTCGTGGCGTTGCCAGGTAACCATTCAAAATCTCATTCAGCTTAAATATCCTTCCATTAAACAAACCAGTACAAGGGTGGTGCTGATGGCCAGTCTCATTGTGCCAATCATGTCGCTATCGGTGCTGTTTATTTTTTTTCTGTACGATTATTTCAACCTGCTGAATTATTCCATTCACGAAAATGACCTTGAATACGGCCTGATGGTGGGCTTTAGCGTGAACCTCATTTTTGTAACGCTTTACGAAGTGGACTATGTGGTAGAACGCTTAAAGGAAAGCACCATGGAAAAAGAAACGCTAAAACAACAGGCGTTGCAACACGAGTTTGATGCGTTGAAGAACCAGGTAAACCCGCACTTCCTGTTTAACTGCTTCAATACACTGTCCTCCCTCATCAGCGAAGACAAGCAAAAAGCCGAAGTCTTCCTCAATGAACTCAGCAAAGTGTACCGCTACCTGCTTCGCAACAACGAAGATGGCTTGAGCACGGTGGAGAACGAGATCAAATTTATTCGTTCTTACTACGGCCTTTTGCAAACAAGGCATGGCGATGCGCTGCAAATGACCATTGATATAGACAAGCGTTATAATGCTTACCTTTTGCCTTCGCTAACCCTGCAGTTGCTGGTAGAGAACGTGGTAAAGCACAACCAGCTTTCCAAAACGTACCCGCTGGTGATTGAAATTTTTACTACCGCCGGCAACAAACTGGTGGTGAACAACAACCTGCAGCGCCGCACGGTAAAAGCACCCAGCAACCGCGTGGGACTGGAAAACATTCAGGCCAAATACGACCTGCTGAACCAGCCCGGTTTCCAGGTAATGGAAGACGGGAAAAATTTTACGGTGGTGCTGCCGCTGATCTGGAACAACGCGGTAGAAAATGAACGATTGCTTTTAAAAGAAACTAAAATCAACTGATATGAACATCCTGATTGTAGAAGACGAAGAATTGGCAGTAAAAAAACTTCAGAAAACGCTTGCCAGCGTCGATCCGTCGGCCAACGTGGTTGGCGTTACGGATAGCATACAGGGAACCGTTGACTGGCTGCAAAACAACACCAATGCCGACCTGATTTTAATGGACATTGAGCTGGCCGACGGCCAAAGCTTTGAAGTATTTAACCAGGTAGATGTAAAAGCGCCGGTGATCTTTACCACTTCGTACGACGAGTACGCCTTAAAAGCATTTAAAGTAAACAGCGTTGATTACCTGCTAAAGCCCATACAAACAGAAGACCTGCAGGCGGCGCTTGCCAAATACAAAAAACTTACCGATGGTAAGAAAAGCGACATTAACCTGGAACTGCTGGTAAAACAGTTACAACAGCAATTGCAACCCAAAGAATACCGCAAGCGTTTTTTGGTGAAGCATGCGCAAAAGCTGGTGTCGGTTGACGTGGATGAAATTGCCTACTTCTATAGCGATGGCCGGCTGAACTTTTTTAAAACCATCGACAACCGAAAGTTTGTAGTGGACTACACTATGGAGGAACTGGAAGACATGCTTGACCCGGATAAGTTCTTCCGCATTTCCCGCTCGTTTTATGTAGCCATTGAATCCATTGACAAGATTGATGATTATTTTGGCAACCGCCTGATTTTACAACTAAAACCAGCCGTTGACAAAGAAGCCCTTGTGAGCCGCGAGAAGGTGAGTGATTTTAAAAAGTGGATGGGGAAATAAATTTGTATTTGAACTGCTGGCGAAAACCAGCAGTTTTCTTTAGATATTAGCCGCAGTTTATGAACGTTACCCTGACATTATGGGCATTGCTTGTTTCCGGGTTCTCTTTCGCCCAAGAAAAAAAGCCACTGCCACCGCCCGGCATTGAAGCTTACAAATGCATCTATAGTAAGCGATATTCAGATAAGGCCAGGTTGCAACTTTACCCTTTCAACGATTATCAAACTATCAAACTGGTTTCATATCGTTATCATGGCGACAACCTCCCAATTAGAAAAAGCCAGGTAATAGAAGATAGCTTAATTGAAGAAGTAACGCTTTCTAAACAGGATATAATTGCATTGACTGATGTACTTTACAATAATTACACAAAAGGAGGACTACCGCCTCTGAAACCTTTGTGTTCGTTCGCACCTCGAAATGCCATTTTGTTTTTTGATGACAAGAATTCTCTAAGAGAATTCCTGGTCATTTGTTTTCATTGCAGTGACTATGAAAAAAGCAGTGATCAATTAAATACTGGAAGCGACTGCACAGAAAAGTTAGAAAAGCTGAGAAAACTATTCATTGAGAAAGGAGTAAAATTTGGTACGGACAAAAATATTGAACGCTATCCTGGCGAAACAGGAATTTGCTGCGACTAAGCGCATACTGCTAACATAACGGCTGAAGGTCTATCTTACGGACTTTAATTATTATCAACGGTAGAAAGCAAATAGGACGACACGAATACGGAATGTCGTCACTTTACGGATTACCTTTTCAATTCACTTTATAAAGCTACAAACGAGAAACACCAACCCATGACAAGAATTCTTATTCTTTTTCTTCTTTTCTCAACCACCGCTTTCAGTCAAAAAAGCAAAACACTAAGCCAGTCCGAAAAGGATTTTGAAACTTTCTGGACAACCTTTAAAAATCATTACGCTTTCTTTCAATTAAAAGGCGTGAACTGGGATAGCACTTACCGTAAATACAGGCCGCTTGTTACAAAGAAGACAGGAGAAAAGCAATTGATTTCGCTGTTGCAACAAATGGTTGAGCCGCTAAAGGACGGACACATCACAATTTCAAAAGGCGAAGACATTCTCTACAAATTCAACAAGCCATCGCATTTCAGGCAGGAGTTTAAGGGAGTGGAAAAACAATTCTGGCAAACAGTTTTCACCACACTGGAAGCAAATGGCTTTGCCAAACCGGTTGGCGTGGGTCCTGTTTTTAGAGACGAGCACCTGTATTATGTTTCGCAAACACCGCAAACTGGCTATGTGCGAATTACAAGATGCTTTGCAACCCCTGAAAGCCTTTTTGATGATAACAAAGAAGTTGAAGACACCAGGCTAATGCTTCGGTTACTCGACAGCCTGTTGAACAAAATGCAAAACACCAGTGCACTTGTCATTGACATGCGTGCAAACGGCGGAGGCCATGGTGGTCTTGAACTGGCCTCCCGGTTTGTAAAAGCCAAAACGCTGACGCATTACAAAGCGGTAAAGCAAAAAGGCGGCTACAAAATTTTTTCGGCCCTGCAACCACAGTATATCTCTCCCAACAAGGGCACGCAATATTTAAAGCGGGTCATTCTGCTAACAAACGATAAAACCGCCAGTTCAGCGGAAGACTTCACCATTTCGCTTTACCAGCAAAACAATGTAACAACCATCGGAACAAATACATCGGGAATGTTGTCGGATATGTTCTCCGGCGAACTTTCCAACAACATTTCCTTCACGCTATCCAACCAGGTTTATTACTCTACCACTAAGGAAATTTTAGAAGACAAAGGCGTGCCGGTAAACTATACAATCCAAAACACCCGGCAGGATATTGATAAGCAGAATGATCCTGTGCTAACGAAGGCACTTGAAATAATCAAATAAGCTTTCCGGCAACATGATTTTGTCGCTGCAGGATGGCAGCCAGTTATCAAACGTTTTTCTGTCTACTACCCAGCGGCAATTGCAACGAAAACACCGAGCGGCTTTTGTGCACCTGCACGTTCAGCTTGGCGCCCAGTGCATGCAGCCTGGCTTCCATATCGCGGCGGTGCAACAGGTTATTCAGTTGCCGCATGTCACAACCTTCATTTTCAAATTCAATGGTAAAGAGCAGCCTTGCCCGTTCGGCTGTGAGGTGCACAATGCAAAGTTTTGTCCCGGCCATTACCAGGCTTTGCAAGCCTTCTTTAAACAACAAAAAAGCTTCGTGGCGCAGCTTCATGTTCAGCTCCAGCCGCTCTACTTTTTTGTCAATCAGCAGTTCTATCAACACGCCGTGCCGGTGCATTAGCGAATCGGTGTATTCTTTAATGCGGTTGATGGTTTTGTCCATCGTGTCGTTCTGCGGATCGAGGCTCCACAACATATCGTCCATCGCAATAATCATGTTGTGGCTTTTGGTGTGAATCTGTTCCAGGTATTCTTTGGCCCGTTGCGGTTCGCGGTCGGATTTGAGACGGGCTATTTCGCTTAAAATATTAATGTTGTTAAGGGCCGTGTTTACTTCTTCGTGCAAGCCTGTGGCAATGTCGGTGCGTACTTTTTGCAAGGCTTCCTTGCGGCGGGTGCGCTGCCGGTCGAACCAGTATAGCAGCAGCGCCATTGTAACGGCCAGCAGGGAGTAAAACCACCAGGTTTGGTAAAACGGTGCTTTGATGTAAATCTTCAGCACGGTGTGGTTGGGCGATGGAATACCATCGGCATTGATGGTGCGTAGCCGCAAGGTGTAAGGGCCTGGCGGCAGAAAAGGGAACATGGCCCGCTGGCTGCGGTCGGCAGTATGCCATTCATCATCCACGCCATCCAGCTTGTATTGCGTTTGCAGGTTGTGCGCATAAATCAGCGACGAAAACTCAACGGTTAACGAGTTGTCACCCGGGTCCAAAGTCAGCTGATTCAATTGCAGCACCGAATCAATGCGCAATTCATTTTTGCCAATTTGCAAGCTGGTAAAGGCCACGGGCAGGTGCCGCTCCACCAGTTTTACTTTGGTTGGGTCGAAATGAATAAAGCTGTTATCGGTACCAAAAAGCATGGTGCCGTTTCGCCGTTTATAAGCAGCACTCAACACAAAGTTGTCGGTGTTGATGCCGTTAAACCGGTTGAACATTTGCAGCGAGCCATTAAAAGGATGAAAACGGTACAAAGCGTTTGTTGTTCCTATCCAGATGTAGCCATTGTTGTCTTTTTGGTGGGAGGCAATGGCGCCCATCAACGACTCGGCCATCGGAAATTTGCTGATGCTGTTTTGCTTGCGGTTAAAAAAGAAAAACTCGGTGGCCGTGGTGATGAACACCAGGCTGTCGTTGTATTCCAGCACGCCGGAAAACGAAATACCCATGGCCGTATCGGCGCCTTTTGCGCCGGCGCCGAAGTAGCGTAACTGCTTTCCATCTTTACTATCCAGCACCCAAAGTCCGTGGCCGCCGGAAGATACCCACAGCCAGCCTTTGCTATCGAGCAGCAACTGGTTAATCATGGCTTTGTTTGTTACCGCCTCTATTCTTACAATAGAATCCTTACGTGTATTTTTTGGGTTCAACCAGCGATAAACACCTTGTCCCTGCATACCCAGCCAAAGGTGGCCCTGGCGGTCTTCCACTACCTGCCTGATGGTACGATTGTTTAAGATGGCGGGATTGCGATAAGAAAGGATATTTTTTTCCTGGTCAAACTGAAAAAGGCCGGGCTGCGCCGACATCCAGATGGTGTTGCTGTCGGCAGAAGGATGCATGGACCACATGGACGGGAACGGGTGCGGCGGCGGCACTTTAAAGCCAAGTGGTTTCAGGCGAAACCTGCTGTCGTAGCGGTACAGTCCATCGCCCCAGGCACCGCTGAGAATATCGCCGTTTTTAAGCTCGGCAAATGACAGCACGCTGCCAACGCCTTGCTGGTTGTGCAGCGGGTGCTTGTGAATGACGTTCTGAAAATATTGTGTTGATGGATTGCAGCGGTACATGCCGTGGTGGCGTGTGGCTACCCAAATGTTTTTCTCCCTGTCTTCAAAAAGATAAAGCACCTGCTCGTACTGAATACCCTGTGCGTTGCGGTAATCGTTTGGAATAAGATTGAACTCGCCTTCTTCTTCATTAAACAGGGCCAGTAACTGTACGCCTTTCATCCAGATGCGCCCATCGGTTTCTTCTAAAAATCCATGCACTTCGTGATAGGATTTCAGCACCTCGTAAAACTGGAATTGAACCAGCGGCTTTTCTTTCCGGCGCGGATCGTATTGCACGGCAAACGGTCCGCCGCCCTTGCCCCAGTTTTCAAACCACACCCGCCCCTTGCTATCGAACATGGAAAAGGTAAAAGAGATATCGCCGAAAACATCAATGGCCGGTTCTTTCTCCACGTTGTGTCCCGTGTAGCTTACATTGCCGGTTTTGCGGTTAAAGATGGCAATGCCGCCGCCCTGCAAACCAAGCCAGTATTTTTGCGTTCCCGGCTGTTGCGAAAGCGAGGTAATGCCCGTCCACTCTGGCAAAAAAGGAAGAAAGCTGGTGGTGTAATCAAACACACCTTTCGCTTTGTCGTACTGCACTACTTCCACCCCACGCAGCAGTAAAAAAAGATTTCCGAATTCATCGGTAATCAGGCGCTTTTCTGCCGATGTCAGCAACTCGGGCCGGCGGCAATTAACGGCAACCGGTTTATAGGTAAAAAGATTTTTATCGAAGATGCCCACCTGTCCATGCGCACTTAACACCCAAAGGTTGTCGTCCCTATCGGCATGCACCTGCGTAATCAGGTTATTGGGAATGCCGGAAGGATCGTTATCGCGGTGGCGAAAGTTTTTGTACTGCACGCCATCAAACCGCTGCAGGCCATTGTTGGAGGCAATCCACAAAAAACCCGTCCGGTCCTGCGTAATACAGGTTACTTCGTTAGAGGCCAGCCCATCCTTCATGCTGTAATGCGTAAACGAAAACGGCGAGGCCACCTGCGCCTTCAGCCCGGAGAAACAACAAAAAGCAAAAAAGAAGAGAAAGATGCGCAGCAACGTGTTTGGTTGTTTAGTTCTCAAATGTAATATTTCTGCAAGGGTTTGTGCAGCATTTCATGCAGGAGAATGCACAACTGGCACGCAGAAACTACCAATTCATTCCAGGGCGCAAAACCGACATTCAAGGAACGGCGTCTTTTCTCTTTTAACATCCCTTAAGGCGCCGTTTCATGTAAACAATAGGGTAAGACGATGAAAGGCTTGCTGCTTTATCAACCATTCTTTTCATTTGATAACAACATACCGACAGTTCAGCACATCCCCTCTTTTCAGGTGGCTCTCAGCGATCTATTTTTGAGTCAGCAATCAAAATTAAACCGAAGCAAGAACCCAACCTTCTGACCCCGTAAGGTCTAAGGCAACTCCCGAAACCGCAGCCCCGTAAGGCTGAACCGAAAACCAAAACCAACCCTCCTTAGCGCCGTAACGCTTTTGGAGAACCTTAACCCTCAAAACTTGAACCCGCTGATCCCGTAAGGTCTGCGGGTTTTTCTTCTGCACAACTTATCCGCAGGCCGCCAAATCGGTTTTGCCCAAAACCTCACCTTTGGCTAATTTTCCGCCCGATCTATTCATTCCTAAACGAGGTTCAGAAAATGCAGCAGTATCACCAGTTACTTCAACATATTTTAGACAACGGCACGCAAAAAAGCGACCGCACGGGCACGGGCACCATTAGCACCTTTGGTTACCAGATGCGGTTTAACCTGCAGGAAGGTTTTCCGCTGGTGACTACAAAAAAGGTTCACCTGAAAAGCATCATTCACGAACTGCTTTGGTTTTTAAAAGGTGAAACCAGTATTGCCTATTTAAAAGAAAACGGAGTAAGCATCTGGAATGAATGGGCTGATGAAAATGGAGAATTGGGGCCTGTTTATGGCAAGCAGTGGCGCAGTTGGGAAGGGAAAGACGGCGTGGTGATTGACCAGATTACGGATGTCATCAACCAGATTAAAAAGAACCCCGACAGTCGCCGGCTGATTGTAAATGCCTGGAACGTGGCCGATCTTCCGAAGATGGCGCTGATGCCTTGTCATACCATGTTCCAGTTTTACGTGGCCAACGGAAAGCTAAGTTGCCAGTTGTATCAGCGCAGTGCCGATGTGTTTTTAGGCGTTCCGTTCAACATTGCCTCGTATGCGTTGCTGACGATGATGATGGCGCAGGTTTGCGATTTAGGTGTTGGCGAATTCATTCACACCTTTGGCGATGTGCACATTTATAACAACCACCTAGAGCAGGTGCAAACGCAGTTGAGCCGTGCGCCTTACCCGCTTCCGCAAATGAAACTAAACCCTGAAATCAAAAACATTTTTGATTTCCGTTTCGAAGATTTTACGCTGGAGAATTACCAAAGCCACCCGGCAATTAAAGCCCCTGTTGCGGTGTAGGAAATGTAAAATCTAAAATGTAGAATGTAAAATAAAATGGAGGGAGTCCGCAAATACGATCTAGAGGACAGACTGGTAAAATTTGCTATTCTGGCTTTGGAGGTATGCGATCTGCTTCCAGGTACGAAAGCAGGCCAGAATCTTGAACACCAGTTATCTAAAAGCGGCACTGCGCCTGCGCTGATGTACGGCGAAGTACAGGGTGCAGAGTCAAGAGCTGACTTTATCCACAAAATGAAAATATTGCTGAAAGAATTGAGGGAATCAAAAATCAATCTAAGAATTATTGATGAAAAGCCTTTGGTAACACATGAAAAAAGTAAAGACTACGCTGAAAGAATGTAACGAGTTAATCGGCATCTTTACAGCCAGTATACAGACGGCAAAAGCCAATAAAGTCTGATAGTTTTAGGTTTTGCATTTTCCATTCTACATTTTACATTCATGACGATTTCCTTACTGGTTGCAGCATCCGAAAACAACGTCATTGGCAAAGACAACCAGCTTCCCTGGCACCTGCCCAATGATTTGAAGTATTTTAAAAATCTTACCTGGGGTATGCCCATTCTTATGGGCAGAAAAACTTTCGACTCCATTGGCAAGCCGTTGCCGGGAAGAAAAAGCGTTGTAATTACCCGTAACAAGGCCTGGCAGCACGAAGGTGTTGACGTAGTGCACTCCATTGAAGAAGCCGTGCAAAAAGCAGAAAGCTATGGCGTGAAAGAAATCTTTGTGATTGGCGGTGCCGAAATTTTTACAACAGCCTTGCCAACAGCAAAACGTGTTTATCTCACCCGCATTCATCAACCTTTTGAAGGCGATGTTTTTTTCCCTGAACTCTCAGCAGATGAATGGCAGTTAGCATCAAGCCGTTTTTGCAGCGCCGATGAAAAGAATGCGTACGATCATACCTACCAGGTGTGGGAAAGAAAAGGGTAAAATCCAAAACGTAAAACATCGCATGTAAAATGAGAACGACGGGCAGAGAAAAGACACTTAGTTTTACATTTTAAATTCAACATTTTACATTCCGCATTTCCTGTGTACAGTTCCTTCGCGTTAGCAAAAAAATATCTTCATTACTACGTTACGGCACACAATAGCAAAGGCCATGGCATGCATTCGCCGTTTGTGTTCCAGTTTATTTTGCATGTACTGAACAACCAGTCGGGCTACCCACCACCAACAGCAATAGAAGCGTTGCGGGAAGGTTTGAAAAAAGATAAAAGACTTCTCACCATTGAAGATCTGGGCGCCGGCTCCCGTGTTTCTGCCACCAAGCAGCGAAGCGTTCAGCAGTTGGCAAAAGCTGCACTCAAGCCACCAAAATATGCGCAGCTTTTGTATCGGTTGGCAAAACATTACAACTCAAAAACCATTGTTGAATTAGGCACCTCGCTTGGCGTTACCACTTCGTATTTAGCCACTGCCAATCCGCAAGCAACTATTACCACTATTGAAGGCAGCAAAGCGGTTGCAGAAGTTGCGGCACAAAACTTTGCAAAGCTTAACCTGAAAAACATCCAATTGCTGCAAGGCAATTTTGATGATGTACTGTCATCAGTGATCAACCAGCATTCTTCCATCGACCTTGCATACATCGATGGCAATCATCGTTACCAGCCAACGGTAAATTACTTCCACCAGTTCTTACCCAAACTGCATAACTATTCCATTCTTGTGTTTGACGATATTCACTGGAGCGCCGAAATGGAACAGGCCTGGGAAGAAATCAAACAGCATCCTTCCGTACAATGCACGGTTGATATTTTCTTTCTTGGCTTTGTGTTCTTTCGTTCCGAATTTAAAGTGAAGCAGCATTTCAGCATTCGTTTCTGACCAACCAATTATTTGCTTAATTTGAGCGCATGATTGTTGGTATTCTGAAAGAACCGCAAACCGAAACCAGAGTTTCTCTTTTACCAGAAGCAGTTGCGGCACTCACCAAAAAAGGCATCAACGTATTGGTAGAAAATGAAGCCGGCCTGAAATCATCTGCCACCAATGCCGACTATGAAAAAGCAGGCGCCAGCGTAAAATCGGCACAGGAAGTCATTGCCGGCAGCGATGTGATCTTATCCATTCATCCACCGGCTACTCAATTCACCATTCCCGCTTCCAAAATATTGATTGGTGTTTACCAGGTTTTGTACAACGCACCGCTGCTGCAACAATGGGCACAGCAAGGCCTAACCGTGTTCAGCATGGAAATGCTGCCGCGAACAACCCGTGCACAAAGCATGGATGTGCTAAGCTCGCAGGCCAACATTGCGGGTTACAAAGCAGTGCTGCTGGCGGCTAATCTGTACCCACGTTATTTTCCCATGTTTATGACGGCTGCCGGAAGTATTGCACCGGCCAAACTGTTGATTTTAGGTGCCGGTGTAGCGGGACTGCAAGCTATTGCCACAGCCCGCAGACTGGGTGCAGTGGTGGAAGTGTTTGATACTCGTCCGGCAGTGAAAGAAGAAGTGCAAAGCCTGGGCGCCAAGTTTGTAGAAGTGGAAGGCGCGGCCGACGCATCAAAAGCTGGCGGCTACGCGGTAGAACAAACCGACGAATACAAACAGCGGCAACAACAACGAATTAAAGAAAGCATTGCCAAGGCAGATATTGTTATTACCACGGCGCAAATTCCGGGTAAAAAAGCACCAATACTTATTACTGAAGACATGATGGCCGGTATGCGCAATGGTTCCATCATTATCGACATTGCATCGGCAACCGGCGGCAACACGCCGTTCACAAAAAACAATGAAACCGTAGTGCATAACGGCGTCACCATTGTTGGTAACAGCAACCTGCAGGCCACCATGCCATCCGATGCCAGTAAGCTTTACGGAAAAAACATCCTGAACTTTTTAGGCCTCATCACCACAAAAGAAGGCGCCGTAAATCTTAACTGGGAAGATGACCTGGTGAAAGGCGCTTGTGTTGTACACAGCGGTGAGATTGTGAATGAAAGGGTGAAAGAATTAATAATTAGTAATTAATAATTTATAATGGACAGCATACTAAACTGGATAGCCGCCAACGAAAACATTATCTATGTAGTGATACTCATGATTTTCGTGGGCATTGAAATTATTGGCCGTGTGCCAAGTGTGCTCCACACCCCGCTCATGAGTGGCGCCAATGCCATTCATGGAGTGGTGATCATTGGGGCTATTATTGTGATGGGCAAAGCCGAAAGCGATAACTACCTGGCACTGGTACTTGGTTTCCTTGCGGTGATTTTAGGAACATTGAACGTGGTGGGTGGTTTTGTGGTAACCGACCGCATGCTGGAAATGTTTAAATCGAAAAAGAAGAAAGCCTAACCTTGATTTGCGAATTGAACCGATTAACCGGAAAATATGGAGTTTAGTTTACTGACCTTTTTATACATCATTGCTTCCATTACGTTTATTGTTGGCCTGAAGATGCTCTCGCATCCGGAGTCGGCACGTAAGGGAAACCTTGTGGCTGCCGGTGGGATGACGCTGGCCATTTTAGGAACTATTTTTCTTTACCGCGATGAAACCGGAAATGGTTTGCACAACTATGGATGGATCTTTGGCGGTATAGCCATTGGCGCTGTCATTGGAACACTGGCCGCCAAGAAAGTAAAGATGACGGCCATGCCGGAGATGGTAAGTCTTTTCAATGGTATGGGTGGCGCTTGTGCGGCATTGATTTCATTGGTAGAGTTTAATCATTTAATGCATGGATTAAGTGGTGCAGCAATTGATTGGTCGATGATTACAACGGAGCAAATAGTTCCGACTCTGATTGTTATTCTTGCTGGCTTAATCATCGGATCAGTTTCTTTTGCCGGCAGTATGATCGCATGGGGTAAACTCAATGGCAAGATCAAAGATTTCTCTTTCAGTGGGCAGCATATTTTCAATATTGTTTTACTACTTGTTATCCTTGGATTAGCCATCTACATCATTGGATGGCTACCGGAAAATGCCTCACTGCTTTTCTACGTTGTATTTGCCCTATCACTCCTCTATGGCGTCTTCTTTGTCTTTCCTATCGGCGGTGCCGATATGCCGGTTGTGATTTCTTTACTCAACTCCTTCACCGGTGTTGCGGCAGCCTGCGGTGGTTTTCTTTACAACAACAAAGTGATGTTAACCGGCGGTATTCTTGTAGGTGCTGCGGGTACGCTTCTTACAATATTGATGTGTAAAGCCATGAACCGCTCATTGGCTAATGTCTTGATCGGCTCTTTCGGGGGCGCTAAAGCTAGTGGTCCAACTGGTGCAAAAGACCAGGGGCATCACAAAGAAATCAGCCTGGCAGATGCAGCCGTGGTTATGGCCTATGCCAATAAGGTGATCATCGTTCCCGGTTATGGTTTAGCGGTGGCGCAGGCACAACATGCTTGTCACGAACTGGAAAAACTATTGAACGACCGCGGCGTGGAAGTGAAATATGCCATTCACCCGGTTGCCGGCCGCATGCCCGGACACATGAACGTGTTGCTTGCCGAAGCCGACGTGAGCTACGACAAACTGCAGGAAATGGAGCAGGCGAACGAAGAATTTTCAACAACCGATGTTGTACTTGTTTTGGGGGCCAACGATGTGGTGAACCCGGCCGCTAAAACTGATCCCTCCTCTCCTATTTACGGCATGCCCATCTTAGATGTGGAGCTGGCAAAAACGATTATTGTGAACAAGCGAAGCATGAAGCCCGGTTATGCAGGAATTGAAAACGATTTGTTTTTCCGACCGAAAACATCCATGCTTTTTGGCGATGCAAAAAAGGTTTTGCAGGATTTGATTTCAGAAATAAAGAACAGCTAATACAAAGGTGAATTACCAGTATAAAAAAAGACCCGGTCAGTTTTGATCGGGTCTTTTTTATGGGCCATGAGCTGGTGGAACTATTTGGCTTTACTTGCGTCGCACTCTTGTACGTTCGGTAATTCTATTCAGCTTTCGGGAACACAAAGAACACAAAGGTTTACACGAAGGACACAAAGCGTTGTGTACTTCGTAGTTCGTAGTGCCCTTTGTGACCCATCATCGTAAAACCCACCCCGATTCACTAAAATATAAACTCACGTTAGGTTGCCCCTCCAAGGAGGGGATGTGCATGAAGGTTAACGTTGCAGTGATTGAATTAGAACGACCATCCCCTCCCTGGAGGGGCGAATTTAGGAAATAGCTTTGCTTTAAATGACCGGGGTGGGTTTACGCAAAACTGTACATAAACAATAATCGAAAAAGCAAGTATTCAGCTCAATAGCGTACAAAGCGTACAAGAGTGCGACGCAAGTAAAGCGCAATAGCAGCACCGGCTTCTGGTTCATAAAATTCCGTTATCCCTTCTTCAATCCAACCGTTCAGCGGTTACCTTTGCGCCTATGCAAAACATGCAAACAAGAAAACCTGCCGATAGTTATACCATGATGACGGAGATTGTTCTCCCTAACGACACCAACGTGTTTGGAAACCTGATGGGCGGACGCCTGATGTACTGGATGGATATTGCCGCTGCTATTGCCGCACAGCGTCATTGCAATGCGCCGGTGGTAACCGCTTCTGTTGACAATATTTCGTTTGAAAACCCCATCAAGCTTGGCAACACCGTTCACATTGAAGCCAAAGTTTCAAGGGCCTTTACCACGTCGATGGAAGTGCACTTAAAAGTTTGGGGTGAAGATTTTACGCAGCAGTACAAATACAAAAGCAACGAGGCCTATTATACATTCGTAGCACTTGACCCCAACCGCCGGCCACGAAAAGTGCCGCAACTGCTACCGGAAACAGAAGAAGAAATTAAACTGTACGAAGGCGCTATTCGCCGCAGGCAACTGCGATTGATTCTCGGCGGGAAAATGAATCCTGATGAAGCGGTAGAATTGAAAGCTTTGTTTATTACAAAAGAAAGTTAAGATGCCTGAACAAGGACTATCTTAACCATGATTGATAGGATATTCAGGATTTGGAAGAAATGATAACAGTCTTGATAAAGAAAGAGTCGTTCAATGATGAACGACTCTTTTATTTTTTACTAAACCCATTTAATTTTCAGGAAGTGTTATTTCAAGAAAGCGGAATACATCCAAACCGTTTTTTCCTGTTCGCGGATGTAGCTGCTTAAAAGGTCGTTGGTTCCTTCGTCTTCATTCTTGCTTGCTTCTTCTGCAATTTCGCGTTGCAGTACAATAAGCGACTGGAAAGACTCCAGGATGTGCTGTGCCGCTTTTTTCCCATCAGAAACATTTTTTGCTTCTTTCAATGTTGCCACTGCTAAATAATCGGTGAAGCTGTGAAGCGGCGTATGACCAAGTGTTAAGATGCGCTCCGCTACTTCGTCTACTTTTACCAGCAAATCATTGTACAGTTCTTCAAACTTCACATGCAGTTCGAAAAACTTATCACCGGTAATGTTCCAGTGAAAGCCACGGGCATTAATATAGAATATCTGGTAGTTTGCCAGCAAAAGATTCAGCTTTTCGGCAACGGCTTTTGTCTCTTTTGTATCTAGTCCAAGTTTATTCTGTGCCATAACTATTTCAGATTTATGATTTTTGATTTCAGGTCAGTAGCGTCTCGTTTAAACTAAAAGATTTTCAATTGGTTAGATAAAAGTTCTTTGACATCTTGATTGTTTTTCTTTCGAAGTAGTTGATTTAGTGGTGTTTTGTCCAATAGAGAAGTGCCTAAAATCTGTAGGATTTCATAAGTGGAATACTCAGATTTCAGTTTTTCTTTGATGATTGCTACCACTGTGTAGGTGATCACGGCAATATAGACCTGGGTTTTTACCGCATTTTCTGAATACCCCCAGAAGGCTTTGACTTTTAAATGCTGCTTGATCCACTTGAAGAAGAGTTCGACTTTCCATCGGTGTTTGTAAACGGCAGCAATTTCCTGGGCTTTCAGTTCCATGTTATTGGTCAGAAAAATAAAGGTGCGCTTTTGTTCTGTGTCATAAAACTTGATGCGGCGGATTTTTTCAGGATAGCCTTTGGCGGAATAAAACACCGTTAACACACCGATCTGATCACACCTCACACCTGTGGTTTTATCCACCACAGCAGAGGAGCGGCGCTGAAACTGCAGATTAGCCCGGGCTCTGATGACAAAGAATGACCCTGACTGATGGATGAGGTAAAGACGTTTAAAGTCCAGATAGCCCCGGTCAAAAACATAGAAGCTACCCGGCTCGTAGCTGATTTTGTCCATAGCCTTCACATCATGTTGAGAAGCTGCTGTGACATCAATAAAGACCGGAATCAAGGTGCGTACATCATACTGTGTATGCAGCTTAACGGCGGCTTTGGCTCTTCTGAACGTAGCCCAGCAAAACACACTCAGACAAAGATCAATGGTGGTGGAGTCAAACGCATAGACGGCATTGGAAAAGGAAAAGCTACCCTCGTCATTGCGGATACACACCTGACGGGCCAAGCCAATGAGGTGCTCTGAAAAGAGCTGATAAATGCGGCAATCCCTGACCTCATTGGCTCTGGCCAGATTGGCTTTGGAGACACCTTTGCCGAAACCGAGGTGATAGAATTTAGAGCCATGCGCACCTATGGTAACGATCAGGTCACTAAGGCTATCACGATTGCTCAATTGCCCAAACATCATGCACAGTAGCTGATTCCAGCAACTGAAATGACGAACCCTGTAGTTTCCCTTGTGATGAGCAACCATGCGGTCAAAAATCCGCTGTGGTAAAAAGGCGCTGATCTGAGCAAAGACGTATTTACCTTGATTCATCCACCAAAACAATCCTAAAAACCACAGCAACCATTCAAATCGTCACCGCCAACTCATCACTTCTAATGCAGTACAATCAAGAATTTCAAAGAACTATACCTATTCTAAACGAGACACTATTGACTTGAATTAATTAATTACAGCAACAAAAGAATAGTTCCAATAAAAAGCGTCCATTTCAAAATGAAATGGACGCTTTTTATTGGAAACAATTGAATGCCCCTATGGCTGCCCGCCGCCACCCATGGCGCCGTACACCTGCCCGGTTGAATAGCTGCCATCGTTTGCGGCTAGCTGAACATAAATCGACGCCAGCTCAACCGGTTGTCCCGGCCGGCCCAATGGTGTTTGTCCCCCAAACTCTTTCAGCTTTTCCATAGTAGCACCACCAGCAACTTGCAGCGGTGTCCAGATGGGTCCCGGCGCAACGCCGTTCACCCTGATGCCTTTTGAGGCCAGCTGTTTGGCAAGCGAACGTACATAGCTTGTGTTGGCCGCTTTTGTTTGTGCATAGTCAAATAATTCCGGCGACGGATCGTTTGCCTGCTCGGATGTGGTAGCAATAATTACAGACCCTGGTTTGAGATGCGGCAACGCGGCCTTGGTTATCCAGAACGGCGCATACACGTTTGTTTTCATGGTGCGGTCAAACTGCTCGGTAGTAATATCGGTAATGGTTGGTTTGGTTTGCTGCAGCGCTGCGTTGTTTACAAGTATATCCAATCCACCCAAACCCTGCACAGCCTGTGCAATTAATTGCTGGCAGAATGTTTCGCTGGTGATGTCACCAGGAATAGCAACGGCTTTTCGTCCTTCTGCTTTAATGAGGTCAACCACTTCTTTTGCATCCGGTTCTTCGGCGGGGAGATAGTTAATGGCTACATCGGCGCCTTCCCTTGCAAAAGCAATGGCAGCAGCACGACCCATGCCCGAATCTCCGCCGGTAATAAGCGCTTTGCGGCCTTTTAACCTGCCCGAACCTTTGTAGCTTTTTTCGCCATGATCAGGTTTTGGATCCATTTTACTTGCCAGTCCGGGCCATGGTTGCGATTGTTCTTTAAAAGGTGGCTTCGGGTACTTGTTACGGGGATCTTCCAGTTCTGCAAATGGCCTGTTATCTGCTGAACCGTTTTCTGCCGACGCCAATACCGGCGCTACAACAGCCGTAGCAAGGCTAACGCCAAATACAGAAAGTGCTTTGCGCCGCGAGATGGTGCCCTGCTGGCTTGGCTGCTCTGAAACACTATTTTCTGGCCCTGTGGTTTCGTTGTGTAAGGTGTTTTTGTTCATGGTTGAGGAATTTAAAAATTGCGATTGTTTTTATAATGAAGAAGTTTTGTTTGCTGTACAACTTAACTGGTGTCATCCAAAAATTAATTCTTTACTGCTGTGTTAGCGTTATTCCCGATTGGTTTATAGAACGCCTGTTGTTGAAGATTATAGCTTCTTGTTTTTCATCACCATAAACAAGTGGGAAAGAAGACAGGTGATAAGACATGAAAAAATTGTTTTATACAGTTGCCCAAAAAATCATGCCTTTAGTGCTTATCTAAATTAGGTAGCGTGAAAATGTTTTATCACTAAAGAACATAAAACGAAGAGCCGACAGGCGCCGGTTTCGGAACATCTTTTTCGCCCATCAATTGCCGCAGGTTAATTTCAATAGTAGTGGCAATGGCCGTTACCGGCGTATCGCTGGGGCGGTTGCGATATGGGTCCTGTAAATGATAAGCTGTTTTCTCCAGCAACAAAAAAACACCAGAGATTAAAATCAACAAGGGTATCTCAAAGATGGCTTCTATGTTTCGTAGCGCAATGGAAAGCACAATCACAAAAAGGTAAATAGCAAAGTGCAGAAATAGTCGATACGTTACAGGGAAGGCCGTGGACTTAATTCGTTCCGCCTTTCCCATAGCATCACACAACCGCACAAGCGTGGAGTCGATTTGCAGGTGAGTGATATTGTCAATCTCGTTTTGCTCCCGTAAGCGCCTCAATTCTTTTACATTCTGCTGCAGCAAGGCCAACGCTTTGTTGTCGTGAGATGAAAGTGCTTCCAGGTCTTCTGCACCCAGGTAAGCTTCCATCTTTTCCAACGGGTTCTGTCCTCGTAACGAACGTCCCAACACATAACACCACGCTATCTGACGGTAGGCCATTACCCGGATGGTATCGTTTAATTGTTCGCAAAGAAAACCTTGCAGTTGCATCACAAACGTTCGGGAGTCGTTTACGATGGCGCCCCAGACTTTGCGGGCTTCCCACCAGCGGTCGTACGACTGGCTCATTTTAAACGAAAGCAGCACCGAAATGGCTGTACCCAAAAACGTAGCAACGCCAAGCGGCATCTCTGGCAAGTGGGCAGAAAAAAGTGCCGTCAAATAATTAAAGACAAGACCGACTGCTAAAATAAAAAGCAGGTCTTTCCTGATCTTGCGAAAAATATAAGCAAACGGAACCTTGGTGTCGAGAATCATTGGTTAAGGTTTGTAATGAAAAAAAGATTTACTGTTTCCTTCAAAACATACGCCACCGGCAAGATGAAGCTTGCCTTATGTTTTCATACGCATCGATGCCACTAGCACATAAAACGATTGTTGCTGTTCAATAACAATCAAATCATATTTACAAAAAGATAAAAAAGTGGAACAGGCTAAGGATGTGTTTAATCTATTTCCATCTTTGCCGGCGAGGCGGGATGAAGGGATGCATTGTTAGACACTAAGATTACAAACATGAAAATTCTCCTGATAGAAGACGAACCGCATGTAGCAAGCCTGATTAACCGTGGCTTAACCGAGAACGGGTATAGCGTTACCGTTGCGCCTGATGGCACACTTGGCCACCAGATGGCAATGCAGTATGATTTTGATGTGCTGATTCTTGATATTATGCTTCCGGGCATTAACGGCATGGAACTGTGCCGTCAATTACGAACTGCCAAGGTGAATACACCCATTCTTTTTTTAACGGCGCTAGGCACTACGGAGAATATTGTTACGGGCCTCAATGCCGGTGGTGATGATTACCTGGTAAAGCCGTTTAAGTTTGCCGAGTTAGAAGCAAGGCTGAAATCGTTGATGCGACGAAAACAATTTGCCGCTGCTGATGAAGAAGAAAAGCAACATCTTGATAGTTTGGTGGTAGATTTTAAATCGAAACAGGTTACTCGTGAAGGCAAACCAGTTGTGCTCACTTCGACAGAATTCCGCTTGCTGGAATTTTTTATGCGAAACAAGAACAGGGTGGTATCCCGCATGGAGATTTTGGAAGCCGTGTGGGGAATTGATTTCAACATGGGCACCAACGTGGTGGACGTGTATGTCAATTATCTTCGAAAAAAGTTAGGAGATCATAACGAGAAAAAACTCATTCAAACAGTTGTGGGAATGGGCTATATGCTGAAAGCTTAACGATTGCCTTATGAAGATTCAGACAAAAACAGCCATTCTTTTCACCATTCTCACGGCCACTATTTTTTTGGTGCTGAGTGTAACCGTATACTTCGTAGTGGATTCGTTTGCCCACCGCGACTTTGACAAGCGGGTGGAACTGCGGGCCCGCATCTCTGCGAAGTTCCGCTTTGAGCAGGACCATTTGTCAACGCAGGCTTTCCAGAAAATTCAACGCCAGTACCTCGAAAAATTGCCCGAAGAAAAAGCGTTTATCCTTAAACTTAACAAGGATGGAGGATTGGTGGAAGCGCCACCAAAAGAACTCCCGGTCGCTTACTTACAGGATGTGATAGAAGCCAACGGCAGCACTGTTTTTTACGAAAAAGATTTCCGGCATTTTGCCGGTTTGGTGTACGATGATGAAACGGGGCGCTACATTGTGGTAAAATCGGCTACCAACCAGTACGGAAGCAATATGATGCAGCAATTGCGTACGTTGAAAATTATCCAGTTCTGCATTGCTGTGCTGCTCATCTTTAGTGTAGGGCTGTTTTTTGCCCGCAAAACATTTCAACCCATTCGTGATATCATTAACCGGGTAAAACAAATCAGTGAAGGCAACCTTCACCTGCGGTTGAAAGAACGAAAAGGTGGTGATGAAATTTCTGAATTGACAAGCACGTTTAACCAGATGCTGAACCGGCTGGAAACAGCTTTTGAAGCACAGAATAATTTTATCAGCAATGCTTCTCACGAATTACGGACACCGCTAACCGCCATTATTGGAGAAGCCGACTATGCGCTGTCTAAGGAACGTTCGCCGGAAGCTTACCAATACAGCCTGCAACAAATTGCGCAGCAGGCGGAGAAGCTGCAATCGCTATCTAAAGGACTCTTGGCGCTGGCACAAACTGGTTTCGACGGCACTGCACAATCGTGGAAAACCATCCGGCTTGACCAGTTGCTGTTTGATGTAAAAGAAGATTGCAAAGCCATTTTCCCCGATAGCCAGATACAGGTTGTGCTGGACGATCTGCCCGCTGAGGAAGAAGGAATAAGCATCGGTGGTAACTACAATCTACTGAAGACCGCCATTAATAACATTGTGCTGAATGCATGTAAGTATTCACGCAACAAGCCCGTTAATCTGCGGCTGCAGGTCAGTCGAGGCTATGTTGTCATTATGGTTCACGACCTGGGCATTGGCATTCCCAGCAAAGAACTGAAATACATATATGATCCGTTTTTCCGTGCATCCAACACCAAAGATTTTGAAGGCTATGGCATCGGCATGCCGCTGGCCAATAATATCATCCGGCTGCACAAAGGAAGAATTGAAGTCGATTCAAAAGAGGGGATTGGTACCAACGTCATCATTAGTCTTCCGCTCTGTCAAACAAAGAAAGACGGCACATTAGCGAAGCATCAACAATTTTAATCTTTCTTAGAAACGGCTGTATTTTCTAATCAGATTTTTAAAACATTCTAAGCGCATTCTCAACACCTTCTTAAGTCTTCTTAAGACCGTGAAGCCAGTTTTGTTGTACTAAAATTTTACGTTATGACAAACATACTGGTACCAACTGACTTCACAGCAGCTTCGCTTAAAATGGCCGAAAACGCATTAAACAGCGGCAACTTTGAAAAATGCAACCTGGTGTTGTTTCATGCTTTTGAAATGCCGTCTTCGCCCTTTGATTTGTTGTTCAGCAATTACAAAGATCCATCAGGCGAGTTAATCACCGAAAGCTTCCGGCAGGCCTGCAAGCAATTAAAAGATGAGCATGCAAAGCGGGTAGGCAAAATCATTATCCGCTGCATGAACGGCGATACCCGGGCCGTGTTCCGGAACTTTGCCGAAGCCAACGAAATTGATCTTATTTATTGCCCTGAAGACTACGTGTTTCAGCCTGTTCATGTCCGCAGTGTGAACCCGCTTTACCTGTTTAAGAAGTGCGCCATTCCTGTGCTGAAAAACAGGAGCCAGAAACAGGAAACAGTTTTCAGTCCTGCTTATCTCTCTGCTATTCCTGTGCCTGCCCGATGAACACACCAAGATGACAAAAGCCCGCTACAGACCGTGTGGATTTGTATGCGGGCTTCTCTTACTCATTAAAGATAAAAAACCGAGGTTATGTTGTTGAAGAAAAATATTCCGTTTAGTTATGTGTTTGGAAAGATAAAGTACGAGATACTTGTGATTACGCTTTACGCCATAGCCGTTACTGTGCTTTACCAGACCTACCATCTGCGGCACATATCCATTCCTATTTCCATTCCGGCTATACTGGGTACTGTTATCTCTCTTTTGCTGGGTTTTCGCAGCAACCAGGCCTACGATCGCTGGTGGGAGGCAAGGCATATTTGGGGAGCCATTGTAAACGACTCGCGAACCATAGCAAGGCAGATTACTGCGTTTATGCCGGCCGATGATGAATCGGGATTGGTGAAAGGTTTTACAAGGCGCTTTATTCAACGACAGATTGCCTGGTGCTATAGTCTTGGGCGGCACCTGCGCGGACAAAACGCCGTGAAAGGGTTAGAAAAATACCTTGACAAAGAAGAATACGAGTTGCTGTTGAAGATGGATAATGTTCCGGCGGCCATGCTTGACCTGATGGGGAAAGATATGCAACTGGCGTTGGAAGAAGGTTGGCTCAATCGTTTTCAACAAGTGGAGCTGGACCGTACCATCACCCGGTTAACCGATGCTATGGGTAGATGCGAACGAATCAAGAACACGGTTTTCCCGAGCACCTATAGTTTATACATTCACCTGTCGTTGATGTTGTTTATTGTGCTGCTTCCATTTGGTGTGATTGAATATCTCGGCATCTTTGAAGTACCACTGGTTGTGGCAGTTTCTGCTTGCTTCCTGCTGATTGAAAAAATGGGCATTCATTTACAGGACCCCTTTGAAAACAAACCTACCGATACTCCCATGACAACGATTGCCGGAAACATTGAAAAAAACCTGCTGCAGATTTATCAATTGAATGCAAGCAGCTCAAGGCTTTCTCCATTGCTTGTTTTAAACGGGATGCAGAAGCCAAACGGCAATCCTTCAACCAACGGACATGTTTACCATGAGGACGAAGTAAATGGGAATCATGTGACGCCACAGAAGGACACAACGTATTATGTTTTGTAGGAAGAGAGCAAAGATGTTTTCGTACAGTTTACTCTGCTGATGTTCTTCAAGGTTGTTATCTGGTTGATTAAAATTTGTGAGAAGGTAAAGCCTTAAAGTCTGTTGAATGCAAAACTGAGAAACTTGAAGAATTGTACGTGCTGGCTAACGCAAAAAATAAAAAAGGGTTTCAATTAATTGAAACCCTTTTTCGTAAGTGGGAGTTGACGGGTTCGAACCGCCGACCCTCTGCTTGTAAGGCAGATGCTCTGAACCAGCTGAGCTAAACTCCCTTTTTAAGAACTGTCCCGTTTTCGTTGGGAGTGCAAAAATAAGGGGAAC
This sequence comes from Flavisolibacter sp., assembly GCA_035510335.1. Taxonomy (GTDB): domain Bacteria; phylum Bacteroidota; class Bacteroidia; order Chitinophagales; family Chitinophagaceae; genus Flavisolibacter. Next base: position 37,508 of record DATKHJ010000336.1, read on the forward strand.
GTGTTTATTGAAAAAAATATTTTCCCGGTTTTTCTTAAAAAAATTAATTCAGCTGCACAGCAGGCAGCCGATAGTTCTGTCCATCCCACACCATTAGTTCATTGATTGAAATCTTCCAGTGTTTGTACAATGGCGATGGTGAAAGCAGGGCACGGGCTTCCCGCTTGGTTTTTGCGTTAATGGTGATCCACGCCGTTTGTATTTCCATGCTTACCACGTAGTGTTCAATCACGTGGTCATCAATCAGCGCATTAATGTGCTGACGATGCTCCGGGATCAACTGCATCATTTCCTCGCTCCAAACAAAACTGGCGGTTATGAGATACTTCTTCATTTTATTTTATACGGTCCAATCCACTACCTGGTTTGCCCATTCTGCACGGTAGGGAGTGGTAATGCGAATATAGTTATCGGTATAGCCTTCCATCATGCCATTTTTTTGGTGGCCTTCAAAAAGAACCTTTCGCGTTTGTCCGCGGTGTGTTTCGGTAAAATATTGCAGCTTCATGTAGCTAAGGTTGCGCAAGGCTTTGTTGCGTTCGTGGCGAATGTTCATGGGTACCACCGATTGAATTTCCAGCGCCTTGGTTTTATCCCTTTCCGAATAGGTAAACACGTGCAGGTAAGAAACATCCAGCGAATGCAGGAAGTCAAACGTTTCCTGGAAATGGGCATCCGTTTCAGAAGGAAAGCCAACTATCACATCTACGCCAATAGAGCAATGCGGCATGGCTTCTTTGATAAGCGCCACCCGTTCGGCATACAACTCACGTTTGTAGCGGCGGCGCATCAGGCCCAGAACTTCGTTGCTGCCGCTTTGCAGCGGAATATGAAAATGCGGCATGAACTTCCTGCTCTGTGCCACAAACCGGATGATTTCCGGCGAAAGCAAATTGGGCTCAATGGATGAAATGCGGTAGCGTTCAATGCCTTCCACCTTCTCCAATTCCTGTATCAATTCGAAAAAATTCTCTTCTCTTTTGGACAGTGCCAGCCCGGAGCCTAGCGGGTTCGGACCTTTTCCAAAATCGCCCAGGTTCACACCGGTGAGCACAATCTCTTTTACACCACTGCGGCCCAGTTCTTCGGCGTTACGTACCACATTGGCCACACTGTCGCTGCGGCTTTTGCCCCGCGCCATGGGAATGGTGCAGAAAGAACAGGTGTAATCGCAACCATCCTGCACTTTTAAAAAAGTACGGGTGCGGTCGGCCACCGAAAAAGACGTGTGAAAGCCGGATACATCTTCAATATCGCAACTGCTGATTTTGCCGGCGTCGTTCAGCGTCAGTTCCCGCAGGTGTGCGGCAATATTGAACTTTTCCGCAGCGCCTAACACCAGGTTCACACCAGGAATGGAAGCAATTTCTTTTGGCTTGAGCTGCGCATAACAACCGGTAATCACCACCAGGCTTTCCGGCGCCTTGCGCTGAATGCGCCGCACCAGTTGGCGGCACTCTTTGTCGGCGTTGTCGGTAACCGAACAGGTGTTAATGACATACACGTCGGCTACGTCGTCAAACTCTTTTTTCAAAAAGCCTTCGCTTTCCAGCGTGCGGGAAAGGGTAGAGGTTTCCGAAAAATTGAGTTTGCAACCCAAGGTATGAAAGGCAACGCTGCGCTGTTTTTCCATGAACCGGCAAAGGTAGCCAAATCGGCGGTTGAGCGAATTGGGGAATCTGGTATTAGGAATTTGTTAGGAAGGGAGGGAAGGGAGAAGTAAGAAGTAGGAGGTAAGAAGCAGGAATTGGGAATTAGGAATTAGGTATTGGTCGTTTACAGGTGCGAAACTTTTAAGAGAGTTATACAGAAATTTCCAGCGAACGCAAGCTTCAACTCCTAATTCCCAATTCCCAATTCCTCCTTCTCCAACATCAAACCCTAAACCCCAAATTCCAAATCCCTAATTCCCGATATCCTTCTTAATTTGCCCTCATGCGCAACCGAAGTACGCTGTTGACTATTTTTTTGCTGCTGGCTGTTTTCCTGGTGTTTATCATTCGCCGGTGGAACGAACCGGT
>DATKHJ010000337.1:0-2069 GCA_035510335.1 Flavisolibacter sp.
TCTTTTTACGGCCCAAAAACAAAGCACATGCAGAGGAGATTTTGAAACTCGGCGTCTGACCACTATTTTGGCAGCCCGAATCCTATCTTATGAAACAACTATTCCTGTTGGTTGCTGCCATTTGCCTGTTCAGTTGCTACAAAGAAAAAAAGCCCATTCTAGAAACTGTTAGCGGCACATGGACCATTGTTGAAACCAGCACCGATGCAAGCGGAATTGTGCAGGTGCAGACCTATCTTCCTTCATCTGAATTTACCATGGAATTTGCCCCCGGTGGCCAGTTGGTTTTAACCGGCGCCAACCCCGGCCAGGCTGCAAGCCCACTCTGGAACTATGACCGTTACCAGGTACTGCCGGAGAATATGATCCGCTTCTACCAGTCAACAGGGACGCAGGAAATCAAAGCTTATTTCACCGTGAACGGGGAACTTTTTCTCAATCATTTGTCAACGCGGTGTGCTCACGAAGAAAAATTCGTGCGGCTTAAATAACCCATTCTACTTCGCCAACGGCAAAGCGTTCTTCGGTGGCGTGTTCTACAATCAGTTCGCCCATGGCGGTTACCCGTTTAATGGTGGCATCAAATACACGGCTGCCTTTTTTCAGGCGCACGGTTTCGTTGATTTTATAAAGATGATTGGTGTAAAACGCAATCGTTTCGGAAGGCAACTTGTGTAAAATGTCGTAAGCTTTTGATAAGTGTTCACACAGTTCTTTTGCCAGTGCTACGGTGTCGTAATCTTTGCCGGTAATTTGTTTTAACGACACGGCTTTGTTATCCAGTTGCGCAAAGTCTGTTTGGTTAATGTTGATGCCAATACCAACAACAGCGGCTTTCCACTCGCTGCCCTGCACAATGTTTTCAATTAAGATGCCCCCTGCCTTTCTGTCACGCCAATAAAGGTCATTGGGCCATTTAACTTTTGTTTCTGAACCGGCATAATGCGCAAAGAATTGCTGCACCGCAACAGCGGTAGCCATGCTAATTAAAAATGATTGCGAAAGTGCCAGTGCCGGTGGTTGCAGTACAACACTCATTGCAATGTTCTTTCCCGCTTCGCTCAACCATGTTCTGTTGTGCTGTCCTTTGCCTTTTGTTTGCTCATGTGCAAACACGGCCATACCGTGCTGTGCCATCCCTTCATGCACTGCCCCGGTGGCATAGTTGTTGGTACTTTCTACCTGCTGTAGTTCAACGAAAGGGTTTCCGATTACAAAGCTTGAAGTCAATTAAAACTTATTTTTGACAAAGAAACGGTCTCTTTCACTACATCGGACAGATTTCTATTCATTGAAACATAAAAACCAAAAATTATTTGGAACCTTTAGACGTATTGACGACCCGTAAAAAAGCTCCAGCCCGGCTGACGAAAGCATCGAAAATCTACAAAACAATTATCAGGGCCATTCAGGAAAAAAAAGGCGAGAATATTGTGTCGCTGGATTTGCGTAAAATACCAGAGGCCGTGGCCGATTTTTTTATTATTTGCGAAGCCAGCAACCAGCCGCAGATCAGGGCTATTTCTGATTTTGTAGAAGAAGAGGTGAAAAAGAAATGCGGCGAGAACCCTTACCGCCACGAAGGCAAGCAGAACCTGCAATGGGTGTTGATTGATTATGTCAACATCGTGGTGCACATTATGTCGGGAGAAAGCCGCAAGTTTTACAAGCTGGAAGAAATGTGGAGTGATGCACCGCTGGAAGAACACAACGGTTAAGGACGAGTTTTGTTAAATGATAAATTAGATAGGCCCCATTGAGTAAAAATGCATTACTTGCAACATTCACATTAAAAAGAGAAAATGGCACAGGAACCATATAACAAGAACGATAAAAAAACACGATTGCCCAAGTTTAATAAGAATGGCGGTGAAGGCGAGAACGGCCCGAAGAAAGGTCCCCGGTTTTCTTTTTACTGGGTATATGCCATCATTTTTGCCGTATTGATCGGCTTCCAGTTGTTTGGCAATTCTTTTTCGCCCAACGCGGCCACCATTACGCAGAACGATTTTGAGGCCATGATCCTCCGCGGCGAGGTGCAGGAGTACACCATTGTCTCTAACCGCAAC
>DATKHJ010000338.1:0-2185 GCA_035510335.1 Flavisolibacter sp.
GGTAAACACGATAAATTTCCAGGGTTCGGTTTGGCCGTGACTCGGCGCCCAGGTGGCGTTTTCCAGAATCTGCGTTACAATGGCATCATCCACTTGTTGTCCTTCTGCATACTGCTTTGGAAAAACAGAACGGCGGTTGCGAATGAGCTGGTTGATCTCTTCTACGTTATATGTCATACGGTGAATTTAAGCAGCGGCAAAAATCTGCCTTTTGCTTTTGTGTTGCCGAAAAACTTTCGTGGTGTTGGTTGGAAAAAAACAGGAATTAGTGCTGCGCAAACTTCATATTACAATTAAACTGTTTTTCTGGCCTGATATTGGCTAACAAGCCGCGTCAACAATTTCTTTCACCAAGGAATTAGATTTCACACGGCCCCCGTTTTTACAGGGGCCTCTTTTGTTTTGCGGGTTTAGAACAAAGCAATTTTGAAAAGATGCGGCTGTAAAAAACCGACACGATCTTTTTCGTAATCTGACTTCATTCTTCCATCCATCGCAGCCTATTGCAGCTAACGTAGTATTGCTTTCTCCGCACCTGAATCCGCTGCTTCTTTGCCCTAAACTAGATTGGTTATGCGGAAAATTATTGCGGCAATCCTATCCTTACTGATAACAACAATAGCCCTTGCACAAACCGGCAAAGGGCGGGTAGCCATCACTATTGTAAACGAACAAAAGGCCCCGGTAGAAGGCGCCACGGTTGAACTGTTACGCAGCAAAGACTCGATGCTTGTAAAAACTGCCCTCTCTGACAAAGCCGGACTGGCAGAATTTGAAAACATCACTGCTTCTGCCTATTTCATCCGGGCAACGGCAGTTGGTTTGGCAAAAGCACAAAGCGGCATTTTCCAGGTAAAAGAAGGCGAAACAGCAAAAGTTTCTTCGCTTGCCATGCAAGCGGGCAACGCCAGCCAGCTGCAAGGTGTAACGGTGGCGGCGAAAAAACCGTTCATTCAGCGGCTGAACGACCGCCTGATTGTGAACGTGGAAAACAGCGTGGTGAACGCAGGTAGTACAGCGCTGGATGTGTTGGAACGGTCGCCGGGTGTAACCATTGACCAGAACGACAATATTGCACTGCGCGGACGGCAAGGTGTGATTATTATGATTGACGGAAAGCCAACGCCCATGTCGGGACAGGACCTGGCAAACTACCTGCGTGGCTTGCCGGTAAATGCCATTGAACGCATTGAACTCATCACCAATCCTTCCAGCAAATACGATGCGGCGGGCAATTCGGGCATCATTGACATCCGTATGAAAAAAGACCAGCGGCTTGGTTATAACGGCACACTGAATGCAGGCATTGGACAAGGCGTTTATCCCAAATGGAACGCCGGCGGTACCATGAACTATCGCAACAAAGTGTCAAACATTTTTGGCAACTACAACTATGCATACCGCGAAAACCTGAACCACTTAATCATCAACCGGAACTTTTACGAAAAAGGTGTCTTTAAAGGATCGGATGACAAAGACAATTATGCATGGATGCCGTTTAAAGGACATACGGTACGTGTTGGCGCTGATTTCTTTCCCTCGCAAAACACCATTATTGGTTTTGTGACCAACGCCAGTTTCAACCGCTTCAACCGCAAAGCCAACATTGGCACCTTTGTAAATGATACAGAGTTTAAACCCAGTTTTTGGTTTAACTCCATTGGCACCAACAACGACAAGTTCAGCAACGCGGTTGCCAACATCAACTTCAAGCACAAATTCGACAGTACCGGGAAAGAACTTACTGCCGATGTGGATTACGGTGTGTTTGACAGTCGTTCGCTAACCCGCACGGCCTCGTATTTCTATAACCTCAACGGAAGCAAACGCAAGGACGATGATATACTGGACGGCGACCAGCAGGGAAAGCTTACGTTGAAGACAGGAAAGGTTGATTATGTAAACCCGTTAAAAGGCGGAGCAAAGTTTGAAGCCGGTGCAAAAATCAGCTATGTTTCCTCCGACAAGGATGCACGGTTTTACAATGTGTTTCCTTCGCTGACGCAGGTAGATGAAACCAAAACCAATCATTTTGTTTACGAAGAATACAACTACGCCGGTTACCTCAACTTCAGTAAAGAGTGGAAAAAGCTAAACGTGCAGGTGGGTTTGCGCGGCGAACAAACAACGCTGCGTACGCACCAGATTAAAGGCGACCGTCGCTTTAACAACGATTATTTTCAAT
>DATKHJ010000339.1:0-3430 GCA_035510335.1 Flavisolibacter sp.
ACAGGGAAAGAAGTTCATACGCCTAGTGGTTATTAATGGTTTTGCCTTAACCCACCAGGTTTTACTTTCCCCGGCAATTCTTATATTAGGAAAAGAATATATTGCAGTCCCTTCGCCGGCGGTTTGGCAAAATGGCAAGAACAAGTTCAGTTTCCACGAGATTGGCCAGAAAACTGCAAGACAGCTATACGTTCCATTTCCAATGCTACAACCATGAAAGACATGAATCTTGCTAACAATGCTGAATTTTCTGAACCTGGCAAGGACAAGGGTTTGTTCAACCTGCAGAACCTCCTTGACTTCTCCCCTGATATTGTTTGTGCCCTTGACAAAGAAGGCCGGTTTGTATATGTAAATGCCACGGCTAAAAAAGATTGGGGATATAACCCCGAAGACCTCATCAAACAAAAGCTGGTTGACCATATTGTAGAGAAAGACAGGCCTCACACCCAGCAAATGCTGGCCGCTGCCAGGAGTAGCCTTGTTTCCACCAGTTTTCTCAACCGCTTTTGTTGCAAAAACCAAAAGGCCAGGCCCACACTATGGTCAGTAGCCTGGAACGCCAAAGAAGAACTGTTTTACTGCGTAGCCAAAGAGGGAACCGACACGGCAGATGTGGTGAAGAAAGCCACAAAGCTGGAAAACAGGCTTCACCGGGCTTACAAACTGGCAAAGCTGGGCTGGTGGGAATGGAATATCCATAACGAACAGTTTGACGCATCCGATGAATTGTACGAACTCTACGGCATTGATAAAGACGAGCATCCTACTTTCACTTCCGGTACGTATTTATCGCTTGTGCACCCCGACGACCTGCCTTTTGTGATGGAAAACGTTGCCATCTTTTGGAAAACCTCTTCTCACCAATACCAGCACCGGGTTAAAAAGCCGTCAGGCGAAATCATTAACGTAGAGGTAAACGTTCAAACCTCGCAAGACGACGATAACAATGTTGCGCAGGTGCATGGCACGGTAAAAGATATTACCGTTCAAAAAGAATACGAGGAAGAACGCCAGACACTGGACGAGAAACTGCAGCTGGCAAACGCAAGGCTGGCCAGGGCGCTGGAAACCATGTCGGATGGTTTTTGCACCACCGATCGTGACTGGACCATTACCTACATGAACCCGCAGATTGTAAAAATGCTGGGAGCGGAAAAAAAAGAAGATTTCATAGGCAAGAATTTATGGGAATGTTTCCCGGTGGCAGATGACGACAATTTTCGTGCAGCCTATCTCCGCGCAGCGAAAGAACAAATACCCGTTTTTATTGAAGAATTTTACCCGCCTTTAAACATTTGGGTAGAAGTGAACGTGTACCCAAATGCAAACGGTCTTTCTTTTTACGTAAAGGACATTACGCAGCGCAAGCAACAGGAAAAAGAATTGTTGTTAAGCAATGAGCGATACCAACTAGTAACACAGGCCACCAGTGAGGCCATTTGGGACTGGAACATTGTTGACCAGCAGGTTGTTTGGGGAGAAGGATTTACAACCCTGTTTGGCTACCCGTCCGATGCACTGGAAAACAACCTTACGTCGGTGGTTGAACTTATTCACCCAAACGATAAGGAGAGAGTGACAAGCAGTGTGGCGCATGCGCTGGAGAACAATAAAAACAAATGGACAAATGAGTTTCGTCTTCGCAAATCAGATGGCACTTACACCTACGTGGTTGACAAAGGATTTGTGATTCGGAACGAGCAGGGCGAAGCCATTCGCATGGTGGGTGCCATACAGGATGTTACCGAGAAAAAGAAACAGGAAATACGCCTGGAGTTTATGGCCAAAGCAACCTCCGAAATTATCTGGGAACGGGAGGCTGATTCGAAGTGGGTGTATTTAAATATAGAAAAATACAAAGAGGTAACTGGTTACCAACTGGAAGGCCCGGCTATTTCACAGTCGTTTTGGGTTGATAAAATTCATCCGGCCGATTTGCCCGTAATGCTGGAAAACAGGGAGTACGCCGCAAAGCACAACCTTGACTTTTACCTGGACGAGTTTCGCATGCGCAAAGCCAACGGCCAATGGGCCCACATGAAAAACCGCGTGTACGTTATCCGCGATTTTAACTGCAATGCTGTTTCGTTTTTGGGAGCAATGGAAGATGTTACTGCCCAGCGGCTTTTTGAAAAAACCCTGCAGGAAAGCGAGGAAACCTACCGGCTGCTGTTTAACAATGCGCCGCTCCCCACTATTATTTTCGACGAAGCAACCCTCCTCATTACGGACGCTAACAAGGCCATTGTAGAGCAATACGGCTATCGCCGCGATGAACTGCTGTCCATGACGATTCTTGATCTTCACTTAAAAGAGGAGCACTTGCGTGTACTGGAAGCGGTGAAGGAAATGAAAACCCCGAGCCGGGTTGCCGTAAACGGTGTTCATCATGTAAAGAAAAATGGCGAACTGATGCTGGTGGAAGTTTCGGCAACACCGATTCACTTCAAAGGCAAAGAAATGATGCTGGCAACAGCAAACGATGTTACGGAAAAAACAAAACTGCAGCAGCAATTGCTTGAGGAAAAAGTAAACCATCAGAAAAGTATCACCAAAGCTGCCATCCAGGCACAGGAAAAGGAACGCAGCGAAATTGGCAAAGAGTTGCACGACAATGTAAACCAGTTACTGGCCGCGGCAAAACTCTACGTAGAAAACATCAAGTACGTTCCGGACCAGAAAGATTATTTCATTACCCAAAGCGTTACGCTGATCAATAAATCAATCACCGAAACGCGGCGCCTCTCGCATGCACTTGTAACACCAACTGTGCGGGATACCGGCATCAGGGACAGCCTGCAATCGTTAATTGATACCTACCAGGAACTGGAGAACTTCGAGATTGACGCTGATTTTCTTTTTGAGGAAGAAAAGATTGAACCAGGGCTTGGGCTGACCATTTACCGCATTTTACAGGAGGCTTTTAGCAATACGGTGAAGTATGCCAGTGCAACGCTGGTGACGGTCAACATCTGGATTCATCAAAAAAAGCTGCATGTCATCTATACCGACAATGGTGTTGGCTTCGACGCAGCAGCAGTAAAAAAAGGCATTGGCCTGCGAAATATCATTAACCGGGCAGAAGCCTACCAGGGAAATGTTGTCCTTAACACCTCACCGGGCATCGGCTTTGAACTGAACCTTACGTTTCCGCTTGAGGAAGTTTCGCAGGGATAAGGAAAGCACGCAAATGCAGTTCACAAAAGAAAAGAATTGACAAAAAGCAAATTGCTTTAGTCAAACATCGCTCCTTTTGTTGAACTAATGCTCTGCCCTCAGTTATCAGGTGTAAAAACTGGCAGAAATAACGCTAGCGCCTACTCAGTAAGCGGCACATAAACCGAAAGCGTAAACCCTTCTCCCAAACTTGTTTTGATATCCAAAAAACCGCCAAATAGTTTGAGGCGGTTCTCCATGTTACGAATAC
>DATKHJ010000340.1:0-2670 GCA_035510335.1 Flavisolibacter sp.
GTCATACAAACCTTTATATTTATGCATTTTTATTCATAAATATTTGGCTTGCATGATACACGCCCCTAGGTTAAAATTTTTACGAGATTGAAGGGAATTGTTGTATCGTTTCCCATACGAATCAGAGGTCTGACGTCCTACCTGTTGGGATGGCTACTGGACAGCAGGAGTGAATGACAAATGAGCATCAAAGGGAATGTTCGATCGCTTTGTCTCTTGGTTATGGATAAGATCAAGGGAGATATCGAATCAGGTCAGCTTCGTCCAGGTGAACGCCTCCCTTCCGAGGCCGAACTATCAAAACAGTTAGGCGTTAGTAGGGCGACGCTTCGAGAGGCGCTACGTCTTCTTGAAGAAGAGAAGATTGTCATTCGTCGACACGGAGTAGGTACCTTTATCAATTCAAAACCTGTTTTTTCGGGAGGAATTGGGGAACTCTTTAGTGTGACGGATGCGATTGAGCGTCAGGGATATTCAGCAGGAACCATGATTCTGAAGACATTCTTTGGCGAATCTGCTGAGGAAGAGCGAAAAAAACTGTCACTGAATCCGGGCGAAGGCGTGTTAAACGTAGAGCGCATTCGTACGGCCGATGGGGAGCATGTGGTTTATTGTGTCGACCGCATTCCCGCACACCTGGTTCCAGAAGGCTACACAGCTGTAGGAGAGTCCATCTTTAAATGGCTAGAGAGTGTGACTGGATTGCGCATTGCTTACGCCGTGGCTGAAATTGAACCCATGGGCTACAATGAAAAGGTTTCCAACCTGCTGCAATGTGACAAATCTACACCGCTGCTCTTGCTAAAGCAGATTCACTACGACGAAAGTGAACGGCCTGTCTTGTACTCCCATAACTACTTCAGGGCTGACAAAATTCACTTTCATGTCGTACGGAGACGGTTGTAACTGTGAGGGAAACCTCAGTCAACAATTTCATTCAACTAAAAACAGGGGGTATTCTCAGATGAAGAAAGTTCTTTCTGTGCTGTCTGTGGCAACTCTCAGCCTGTCACTCGTTTTGACAGGGTGTGGTAGCAAGCCAGAAGCACAACCTCAAGGCCAAGCTGGCGGTACGACTGGCGGAGCAGCTGGCGGTGCAGCACCAACCGTAAAAATCGGTATGGTAACTGACGTTGGTGGAGTGAATGACAACTCCTTCAACCAAAGTGCTTGGGAAGGTCTGCAAAAACTGCAAACCGAACTGAACCTCCCGAAAGACAATGTAAACTATCTTCAATCCACCAGCGATGCTGAGTACGTTCCAAACCTGACCCAATTTGTTAAAGACAAATGGGACCTGACTTGGGGTATAGGCTTCCTGATGGGAGACCACCTGAAAAAAGTGGCTGACGAAAACAAAGATGCGAAACTCGCAATCATCGACGCAGAAGTAAACGCACCAAACGTGGAATCCGTACTCTTTAAAGAGCATGAAGGTTCTTTCCTCGCAGGTGTTGTAGCAGCGAAAATGTCCAAAACCAAAAAAGTTGGTTTCGTGGGTGGCGTTGAAATCCCAGTAATCAAACGTTTTGAATTGGGCTTTGAAGCTGGTGTGAAAGCAGTAGATCCAAGCGTTCAAGTGATCAAAGTTTACACGGGTGCGTTTGACAAACCAGACGTTGGTAAGTCCACTGCTTCCTCCATTTACGGTCAAGGCGCAGACATCATCTTCCACGCTTCCGGCGGAACGGGTGATGGCGTATTTAACGAAGCAAAAGACCGCAAAGCGAAAGGCGAAAATGTTTGGGTAATCGGTGTTGACAAAGACCAATCCCTGACATTCGGCGATGAAATCACCTTGACTTCCATGGTGAAACGTGTAGACCAAGCAGTATTCAAAGTTTCCAAAGACCTCATCGATGGCAAATTCGAAGGCGGAAAAATCGTATGGCTGGGTCTTGCTGAAGACGGCGTAGGACTGGCTGACACTTCGAAGAAAAACGTTCCAGAAGACGTTTTGAAGCTGGTTGACGAATACAAGCAAAAAATCATTAAAGGCGAAATCACTGTACCTGATAAATAATTACATTGAAGCTGCAAACGGACAAGGCTAGTTCGAGCAACTAGCCTTGTTCTTTACCTTCAAACTAGACCCACAAAAACGGGGGGAACATGGTTGAATCCGGTAAAGAATGTTGTTGAAATGCGAGGAATTACCAAGCGTTTCCCAGGAATCATTGCGAATGATAGCATCACGTTGTCTGTAAAACATGGGGAAATTCATGCCCTTCTTGGAGAGAACGGTGCAGGCAAGTCTACTCTTATGAACATTTTGTTTGGTCTTTATCAACCTGATGAAGGCGAAATCCTTATCAATGAAAGACCGGTTAAAATCACGAATCCCAATAAAGCGAATGAGCTTGGTATTGGTATGGTGCATCAGCATTTTATGTTGGTTGAAACATTTACGGTAACAGAAAACATTGTGTTAGGAAATGAACCGAAAAACGGGTTGCAGATAGATATCCAAAGTGCGGAAAAGGCAGTGGAGAAGCTTTCCAATCAATACGGTTTAAAAGTAGATCCGAGAGCCAAAATTCAAGATATTTCTGTGGGCATGCAACAGCGGGTTGAGATTTTGAAAACGCTGTATCGTGGTGCGGATATTTTGATTTTTGACGAACCAACTGCGGTGTTGACGCCACAGGAAATCAATGAACTGATTGAGAT
>DATKHJ010000341.1:0-6143 GCA_035510335.1 Flavisolibacter sp.
TATTTGAATACATCGAAATGTATTACAACACGCAAAGAAAACATTCAGCCTTGAACTACCAAAGTCCCATGCAACATGAAAACCACTACTTTTATTCTTTAACCAAGCAAGTCAACTGTCCGTAAAAACCGGTACACCTCACCCATCTCTAAGCATCTCCAATCATTTTGCATCCTGCTTTTGCTTCTTTCCTTGACATTAAAAAACAGGTAAAAATATGTTCACGTATCAAAGATTTCACGTTTGTGAAACCGATCATTTTGAAAAAGCGAAGTACCCCCAGATAGACGCGGATCTGAAGGCCATTGCCGGGAAACTGGGTGCCGCCGCTGGTACTCCCGGAGGAGGAATGTGCTTTCTTTCGTAAAGAATCACAGCATCCGTTCTGCGTCCGTGGCGGCTTATCCTGCTCTGGCAAGCATGATCAGCACAAAGGCATTACCGGTAAGCCGTTTGGAAGAACTTTTCGAAGCAAGTAAACAAAATCCTACGTTGCAGAATGAATTGGAAAGCCATATTGACACCTATTTAAACAGCCTTCAGCCGGCATCTCCACACAACAAAGCATCTATATGATACCATCAAATGAATTGCGAATCGGCAACTATGTGCAGTGCGAGGGGCGACTTGAACGCCTGGTTATGATTAACAACAAAACAGCAGCCGTTGATGTAGAAAAAAATGATGGTGATGCGAAGGGTGAACTTCCATTATCCAGCATTCAACCTGTGCCGCTAACGGATGACATCTTGCAGCAATGCAAGTTTGTCTACCATGATTATTTTAAATTCTGGCAATTGATCAGCGGCAAGGATGAACTACGCAGTGAAATGGATATAGACAGGGACTACAATGTCATTGATTTTATGAGACGGCCTCTTGTCAGAGAGGTGGCCTCACTTCACCAGTTACAGAACATTTATTTTGTGCTGAAAGGGCAGGAGCTTTCGTTTCAGCAGACCGCTGCAAGTCAGCCGTAGGACAGTTCTGATGGTTTATTTTATACAACTATTATTTTACCCAATCTATGAATAAGAACGGACCCGTTATCATCATTGAAGACGACGAAGACGACAAGGAGCTTTTGGATGAAATTTTTAAAAAATTGGACTATTCCAATGAAATCATTTTCTTCCAGGACGGGGAAAAAGCGCTGGCTTACATGACACGGGAAGACGTGATGCCATTTCTGATCCTGTCCGATATCAATATGCCCAGGATCAGCGGATTGGAGCTGAAAAGGAAGATCCACACCGACGGACAGCTGCAAAAAAAGTGTATTCCTTATTTGTTCTTTACGACCTCTGCCAGCAAAAACGCGGTCATCGATGCCTATAGCATGTCCGCACAGGGTTTCTTTATTAAAGAAACCTCTACACGGGAATTAGCGCTCACCATTTCGACCATTATGGAATATTGGAGACGGTGTTATTCGCCTAATCAATACGAAGCATAAACAAAGGATTTTGAATAATGGCTGTAGAAACCTTCCTGTTGCCCAAACAATATAAAAGTAATCATCATGATAACGATATCTCAGATTTTACTTGGTCTTCTCTTACTCGGATTATTTGCATACACCTTTTATGTTTGCTTCCACTCCACCAAAGGGCCGTTAAGTATAGTCAACCTCAAGGCACAATTGCTACTTCTCAAACGAAAGTTCGAAAATGCGTCACCAATGGATCCTGACGAGGAGAGAAGTGTAATGGAGCGGCTCCAGAATACAGCAAAGACTTCCTGCAGTGGAGACGTCATTTCAGGTAATAAAGATTTAAAAGAATTAGTCTCCGTGATTTGTCAGTTTGTCAACGGGATGATAACGTCAGCCGGACCAGGTAACAAATACGCATGGTTACGGTATGGAGCATTAATGAACGATTTTAATGAGCTGTACTTTACAGCGAGATCGAATGAGAAAGAAAGGCCTCAATAAGCGTTGATCTTTTGCACAAACCGGTAGAGATATTCTTTGATGAAGTCATTAAACTCCTGGCCCGCTGTCTGGGTTAACCCGTTTCTTTTCATCAGTTCCTGTGCATTCATTTCCAGCTGGTGCTTCAACTCATTGGCATAATCCCTTTTCAGTTGTTGAAAGCGAAACTCTTCTTCTTCACGGTTTACGTTTTCGGTTGCGGTACGAAATGCTTTCTCAAGGGAAAAAAACAATTCGTTTGCCCTGTTATGAAATTCATTGTAAATACTGGCATTTTCGTTGCTCATAGCACTTGATTTGTATTTAGAAGGAGGACTAATTTTTGTTGAAGCCGATCGGGTGGAACTGACTATTGCCCTCTGTAATGGTAGCTCCCGAAGGCTTCTTTTCTTCCACATAAATCGTGAATGTTTCAAACGCTAACCCATTAAAATGAATGATGGCATTTTGTGCTGCCTTGTCGTTCTCCAGTTCTACATATCCAAATCCTCTGGACCCGCCGGAGATCATATCCCTGACTACCTGTGCTGTTTTCACGTCTCCGAAAGGCATGAACAATTGTTTCAGTTCAAGGTCTCCAACAGCATCGTGTAAATTAAAAATGTAAAGAATCATGATTGATCGTTTTGGGTGAATTCACCTGATAATGTCTCGTAGCAGCTTTGCGGGAGTTGGCTAATCGTCAGCGACGTTTGGAAGGAATTGATCAAAAGGTAGGCTATTGCAAATGAATTGACGGTTTTATTTTTGTCCCTCCCGCAAAAGTGCCCTGCTCATCTTCCGCTTCCTTCAAAAAGCTATTCTGCTGCTCTAAACATAGACCCGATACGTTATACGGACCTTTTACGGAAAGAAGATATGGTGAAAGCGATCGCCTTTACGAATAGCTGGCAGGAGCAGGTTTTTTTTATTGAAACTACAAAGGAGTGGATACTGTTTCATTGGACCACAGGTGCATAGGGTCGCGACGGACACCGGACACTACTTTCCGTTTCATTCTTTGCATTGGAATACTTTCGCGTTTTCAGTAAACCCAATTTCAACCCTTGTATGCCTTCAAAAAGTAATCCGGTTGCTCTTCGGTGGAACACCCCGGATGGACATTCGCCTTATGTTCACGCTTTTCAGGCGGTCCATTCGCTGAGCAATGCTGCCATCCAATACCTGGACCGGGAAACCTATTGCCGTACCTTGACCAAAGGTGATTTTCTGGCTCGCCCCGGTTTTTCCACCAATTGTCTGTACCTTGTGCTGAAAGGGGTGGTACGGGGCTACCGCAAACTGCAAAAAAAAGAAATTACCACCTGGATTAACGAGGAAAACGAAATCGTCGGTTCGATCCAAGACCTTGGGATGACCGAAAACAAATCGGATGAATACATCCAGGTCATTGAAGACACCGAGCTGGTGGCGCTGCCAAAAGCAGGCGTGGACTTTCTTTACCGGACGTGTCCCGAAACCAACATGATTGGCCGAAAGATTTTGGAAGAAAGTTACCGGGCGGCTGAAGAACGGGCTTTCATCTGCCGTATTCCTTCCGCCGAACTGCGCTATCGGCTCTTTCTGAAAACATCCCCGCAACTGGTCAACCGCATCCCGTTGAAATACATTGCTTCTTACCTGGGGATGACCCTTGAAACCCTGAGCCGGGTACGTAACCAGAAAACAGGGACAAAATAGTTATTGACAATTATCAAAAAAATGTAGCCTATCGCTTTGCCAAAAAGCCAACACGACAGGAGCTGTCTCGGTTGTAATCCTTTCCTGGTAAGGGTTTTATCCAACTGGTGGTAAGTTGGCTTGCGGGACCTGAACTTTTTTTCTTCAGCTGCAGGTTTTACACTGTCCCTGAACTTTCTTTCTTTGCGGCATTCAAATCCAATTAACGCTTATGAAAAACAGTTTTGCCTCCTGCACTTTTTGCTTCTCCAAATTGCATTCGTTGGCAGTACCCTCACCCGGCGGTTTACGAAAGAATCCCTAACTAATGACCCGTTGCCGCAAAGCTTTACGGAAAATGTTTTTCGATTCATAACCGTTGACTTTTTCGTTTGCCGGCTACGCGGCTGTTAACTTTTTCAACCTGTATTTTTTCAGCTATTCACTTATAAACTCCAATTCAATGAGAAACAAACGCCTCCTTTCGCTGGCCTTCGTGGCCTTTCTTTCCGGCAATGCCGTTGCGCAAATGAATGTTGGTAGTTCATCTGCTCCCAACGCGAATGCGGCCCTGCAGATCACCGCCACCAACAAGGGATTACTATTGCCAACGCTGGCGCTGTCGGCGACTAACTCATCCAGCCCGCTTTCCGCTTTTGTTGCCGGCATGACGATTTACAACACAGCCGTCGCAGGGACTGCACCCAACAATGTAACGCCGGGCCTCTACTATTGCGATGGCACCCAATGGCTGAAGCTTTCGACCAGCAACGGTTCGGTCGTATTGAACTCCAGTAGTTCCATTGACGCAGCCATTCTTGGTTACAGTCCCAGCACTACAGCCACTGCATCGCTAAATGCTTCTGCATCCGTTGTACTCGGTTCGGCAACGGCTACTCTCCGCAGCACCTATACGTACACAAGCAATGGCCATAGCTATGCTGCTTACACAACGAATGGCGCCATTACCTGGTACCAGGCGTATGCCGCGGCCAAGGCCATGGGCGGTTACCTGGCCACGTTTACAACAGATGATGAATGGAAGGCGGTCGAAACAAACCTGTTGACCGATGCCAACGGCTTTAATACGAATGGTGCCTGGATTGGCTTTTGCAAATTTGCCTATAGTGCCGGCGGAGCCCTGAACCCCGATCCGGAAATGAAGTGGATTACCGGTGAGCAGCCGGGTACCGATTATACTTCAGGCGGGAGTAGTGCTGTGCGGAAAATGAACTGGTTTGCCAGCGGCGAACCCAATAACAGCAGCAACACAGAAGGTTTTGTACATATTTATGCCCGGAGCAGTAACAATTCAAAGACGGTGGCGGGTTATACATCTACACACCCCTGGAACGATGTAGCCGGTGACAACAATGTCCGAACCAACGCATGGGGTTTTCTTGTTGAATTTCAGCAATAAACTTTTTCGTGAGTTGGTAGAGCAAAATTCCTTTTCCGGACGTTGTCCGAAAGGAAGTCCTTTTCTTTTCCTTAAACGCTATTCATCATGAAACGATATTTTTTTACGGCTGGCGTTCTTGCGCTCTTCTGCCAGTCAAATGCACAAAACTATAACGCCGGGCCTGTTCATGTCAACGGAAACGTTTATGATGCTTCTGCTGCCAACGGCAGCCGGGTGGCTGAGGCCAGTACTATTACCATAGGTACCGGCGGAACCTGGTTACTCAACGATGCCCTGCTTTCTACACCGCGTTCAAATGCTGGGCAAAGTGAAGTGGTCAAATTCAGCGGCGGCAGTTACAGCCGCACAACCGGTTATGTTAACGGGTATGCTGTTGCCGAAAACCAGGCGCCTGGTTTTATTCTTCCCGTTGGAGAAGGTAGTTATATGCCACTGACAATAAATTCGGCTTTGAGCACGGGCAATACGATGACGGCTGCCTGGTACGATGACCATGCACTTACTGCAACGAACATTGCCGGTGTTGCCTATTATTTTTTTCCCGGTTATTACGATGTGCAAACCGCAACAGCCAACTTGTCTGTTACGCCATCGTTACTACCGGCATTACCCACCGGCGCACGGATGCTTGGGTCGGCAGATGGCGTAAACTTTACCGATCTTGGACTTGCCGGAACAGCGGTCACGCTGCCGGCAGGAAGTTACCAGCTGCGTTTTGCCAATTCCAGTCTGGTACTGCCGCTTACGCTAACGGCTTTCACGGCCACACGGCAGGGCCAAGGGAGCCTGTTAACCTGGAAGGTAAGTGCGGAAGAAAACGTTCAGTTTTACACCGTTGAGCGCAGCAGCGACGGACGACAGTTTACAACAGTCGGTTCGCTGCCATCGCCGGGCAATACAACACAGGAGCGCAGCTATCGTTTGCCGGATGCGACGCCGTTGAAAGGCGCTAATTATTACCGCCTGAAAATAACGGAGGCGGGAGGAAAAATTAGTTATTCGCCTGTTCGGCTGCTTAGTTTCGATGCCATTCCACGGATCGCTGTTTATCCAAACCCGGTACAGGATCATGTTACGATCACCGGTCTGGAAAGCGGTATGCAGGTCTTGCTTTTTAACCTGCAG
>DATKHJ010000342.1:0-2948 GCA_035510335.1 Flavisolibacter sp.
ATGATTGACCGTTATTACCAGTGGTACAACGAAAAACGAAGACATGGCTCGCTGAAGGGAAAAACACCCAATGCTGTCTACAACCAATATTTTAATCCAAACCCTTTTGAATACTAAAAACTACTCAACTACCTTTGAAAAGCTGTCCAGTTTATAAGGGGCCGATACACGATGACTTTTACGACGGTATGTTATGCGGAATGCTGGAATACAAATACCAGAAGTGCAGATTTGAGATTGTAACCGATTATCAACAAGATTTTAGGCCAAGAGTGTTTGCCATTATTGAATTATCAGAAGAGCAAATTGTCGAAGAAACATATTGGCACGAGCAATTTGAAAAGCATGTTGGTAACAATTCTGTCTCTCCTGCAAAGGATGCGGTTCATCGGCAAGCCCTAATCCGTTGGCAGTAAATAAAATATACTCAGATGAAATATACGCTATTGTCTTTCTTACTGTTAATCTGCGTGACGTTGGGATGGGGGCAGGGAAACGTCCCCGTTGACAATGTTTTGATAAGCTCTGAAAAGAAGGAAACAGGCGTAAACGCCAATGAAAAGGGGGAATTACAGGTAAATGTATCTCCAATGGATTTGCATAAATTTAAAAACAGGGGGTGGGTTCGTTATAGCGACTTTGGCGCCAGGGGAGATGGAAAAACCGATGATATAGACGATATCGCGGCGACACATGCAGTCGCCAATCAGTTCGGACTGTCAGTGAAAGCCGACGAGGGCGCAACTTATTATATTGGCGGAAAAGAACGCACTGCAGTAATCCGTACCAACACCGATTTCGGGACGGCAGCATTCATCATCGACGATACCGAAGTGCAAAATCGTAATGCATCAGTTTTTATGATCAGCTCTGGATTGCAACCCATTAAACTTGAAAAGATTTCTTCGTTAAAGAAGAACCAGCAGAAAATCGAGCAATCTCTGCCCGGGGCCTGCCTCATCACCGTTACCAATGCCAATGTAAAACGCTATATACGTTTTGGGCTCAATCAAAACAACGGAGCTTCGCAAACAGATATTTTTGTTGCTGATAAACACGGCAACCTGGATATGAACGCCCCAATTATCTGGGACTTCGACCAGATTACCGATATCACCGCACTTCCCATCGATGAAATAACACTTACCATTTCCGGTGGGCGCTTTACGACGATTGCCAATAAAGCTGAATCGAAGTACACTTACTATAACCGGAATATCGCCATCAGGCGTTCCCATGTTATTGTGAAGGGGCTTGAACATCGCGTCACCGGTCAAGGAGAGCATGGAGCGCCCTATAGCGGCTTCATCAATATTGCCGATTGCGCTTACGTAACGGTCAAGAACACCGTGCTCACCGGGCACAAAACATATGTTACAATTGGTGCAGCAGGAAAGCCCGTTTCTATGGGCACTTACGATATTTCAGTGAACCGTGCACTCAATGTATCGTTCGTGAACTGCAGCCAGACAAATGATATCAACGATAAAACATACTGGGGAATCATGGGTTCTAACTACAGTAAAAATCTGTTGTATGATTCATGCACGTTTTCCCGTTTCGATGCCCACATGGGTGTTTCCAACGCTACCATCCGCAATTCCACCCTCGGGCACATGGGTATTAATGCCATTGGCAGCGGGGTGCTGACCGTGGAGAATTCGACCATTAACGGCAACTCCTTAATTAATTTACGTACCGATTATGGCAGTACCTGGCAGGGTGAAGTTTTTATCCGCAACTGCGTTTTCGTGCCCGCTGGCGGCAAGCCCGTTAGCTCCAGCCTGATTGGCGGTGCTAATTCCAGTCAGCATGATTTTGGCTACACCTGCTATATGCCTGAACGGATCACGATCGAAAACCTTCGTATTAACGATTCCAATCATCCGGAATCTTATTTGGGTCCCGCCATTTTTTCAAATTTCAATCCGGAAATGAAAGATGCTTCTTACCAGGAAACCTTTCCCTTTGTAAGAACAAAAGAAGTCATTCTTCGAAATGTAACCACAGCCAGTGGAATGAAACTGAGGCTGAGCGACAACCCCTTTTTGTTTAAGAATGTAGAGGTGGTGACCGATTGATAGCTAATGTGATAACGACTAACAAACAAAAATGAATTTTGGGGCCGATATAATTAAAAAACTTGATTTGGCCGACAGTATTCAATTTAGGTTTCAGCAAAAAGTCTTATGACTAGAAAATATTTTTTCCAACACACAGCAAATAAACATAAAGAACAACTAGCGCCAACATGTCGGAAGAACAGGCTTGTGCTGTGCGTCATGAAATTCCTCTAGCTGTGGTCGTATTGGAATTGTGAACGGAGCACAAGGCCATGAGGAAGGCAATAGGTCAGCGCAACACTGCTGTACAGGTAGGATTTGGCCTGGTCCAAGGCACTTATGTTTTTTGCTGGACAGTGGCCGGTCCTCGTGTAAACGGTTCCGGCACTTACCTCCGGCCGAACAAGTATTTCCAATATCAGCGCCCACGGAACGCTATAATAATGGTTGCCTGCTATCAGTCCAACATGATGGCGTAGAAGCTGCAAACGCTTTCTCGTCACACGAAGATCGAAACAACGATTGGCTACCAACTCTCAGCACAATATGCTATTCGTGGAAGATGGCTATCTTTTCAATCAAAGGATGAACTGCCGGTAAAAATGACAGGAAATATTTACTGCGAAGCTTGTATCTAAAGATACCGGGTATTATTTTCGCCGCTCAATTCATTTTGCTTCTCTAAACCAATCCTATGAAAATCAGCTTTATCCACAAGCTTCTCCTTCATTTTACCTGCTTGTTTGTCGCTATTAGCACGAGCGCTCAGGTCATTTACACCATCGCCGGCACCAATAATCCGGGTGACTATGCTGCGGCCACGAAGGCATCGATTAGCAATCCTTATGGAACAGCAATCGATGCGGATGGCAATATGTATATAGC
>DATKHJ010000343.1:0-2676 GCA_035510335.1 Flavisolibacter sp.
ATTTGCGGCGCATGCTGCAAAAAAGCGACAGCATCGGGCATATCCTGGCCAGGGATATCATGTCGTTCAACCCAAAAACAATTGAACCGGGAGAGATGGCAGTGAATGCGCTGGACATTATGCGAAAAGCAGAGATCACCCAATTAGTAGTTGCCGAAAAGGATACTTACCTTGGCATCCTTCATTTGCACGACCTTGTAAAAGAAGGGCTGATATAAACAAGCATCTTTTACGAATGATACCAAAACACTGATTACAAAAAGTAGAACTGAACCAACAAACATGAGCACAGAAGCAAACAAAAATATTTACGTCGCCATTATGGCGGGTGGCATTGGCAGCCGGTTTTGGCCGGTGAGTCGCGTAGGTCATCCCAAACAATTTTTAGATATCCTGGGCACAGGCAAAACGCTGATTCAGCAAACCTTCGACCGCTTTGCCCGCCTGGTGCCTGCCGAAAACATTTACGTGGTAACGGCTGATGAATACTTGGCGATTACGCAGGAGCAATTGCCGCAAATTCCGGCTGAAAACATCATTGGCGAGCCGTTTCGCAAGAACACGGCCCCTTGTATTGCCTATATTTCGTTCAAGCTGCAGCAGCTAAATCCGGAGGCATCGCTGATTATTGCACCGGCCGATCACCTGATTTTGCAGGAAGACAAGTTCTTGGAAGTATGCAACGATGCGCTGAAGTTTGTAAACCACTTTAATGCATTGCTCACCATCGGCATCAAGCCAACGTATCCCAACACAGGTTACGGCTATATTCAGCACGACGATGCGCCGGCTACACCCGGTGTGCACAAGGTGAAAACGTTTACAGAGAAACCCAATCTTGAACTGGCCAAAACCTTCATCGCCAGCGGCGATTTCCTTTGGAACTCGGGCATCTTCATCTGGAAGATTAAAAACGGCCTCGATGCATTTCAAAAGCACATGCCGGAGATGTACGAGCTGTTTGCTGCTGATGAAGAAAAACTGAACACCGGCGAAGAAAAAGCGGCCATTGAAACCATTTACCCGCAATGTCCCAACACCTCCATTGACTTTGGCGTGATGGAAAAAGCGAACAATGTGTATGTTATTCCCTCGCAGTTTGGCTGGAGCGACCTGGGAACCTGGAACAGCGCCTGGGACAACATGGAGAAAGATTATTTTGAAAACGCCGTTGCCGGCGACAAAGTGATCGTTTTTGACACCAGCAAATGTGTGGTGCATGTGCCGGATGAAAAGCTGGTGGTTCTGCAGGGATTGGAAGACTTTATTGTTGCTGATACAAAGGACGTACTGCTGATTTGCAAAAAGGACAAAGAACAGGAAATCAAAGAATACGTAGCGGAAGTAAAGCGGAATACAGGGGAGAAGTTTTTGTAAAATGAGTGGTGAGTTGTCAGTAGTGAGTTTCGTAACTTGAAAGAAATCACTGTTTATGTCTTTACAGCTTGCCTACACAAGGCTCGATGTTTTTCATGCGTCGAAAGCCTTTGTACTCGAATGCTAACGCATTACAAAGACATTTCCTGCTGAAGAAAAATTTGCGATGGTAGCGCAAATCAGAAGAGCAGCCCTGTCCACCCATTTGAATGTTGCGGAAGGCTGTTCAAGAAAATCTGTTCAGGAGCGAAAGCGATTTTTTGAAATTTCAAGAGGGTCTGTCATTGAAGTTGACACCGCATTGGATGTTGCCGTAGATTTGGATTATTGTACCACAACTGATCTTCAGTTGTTAGGTGAAAAATTGGTAAAAACATTTAAAATATTATGTGGAATGATAAACTGTGAAGAGCCTAAACTCACCACTGACAACTCACCACTCACCACCTAACTTATGAACTTCAACAACATCTTGTTTCTCGATATTGAAACAGTTTCGCAACACGGGACGTATGAAGAAATGGATTCGGAATGGAAAGAATTATGGGACCTGAAAAGCCGGTTCCTGATCAAACATCCCGAAGCAGAAACTTCCGAAACCCTGTATCCCCGTGCCGCCATTTACGCGGAGTTCGGGAAGATCATCTGCATTTCCTGCGGCTGCATACAGGGCAGCGGCGAAGACAGAAAGCTCGTAATAAAATCCTATTCAGGCAATGACGAGAAGAAACTGCTACAGGATTTTGCCCACATGCTGCAAAGCTGGAGCGGCAGCGCCGACAAATTTTTATGTGCTCACAACGGGAAAGAATTCGACTATCCTTATCTCTGCCGCCGCATGATTATTAACGGCATTGAAATCCCGGAGGCATTGAAAATTTCAGGCCGCAAGCCCTGGGAAGTGCGCCACCTTGATACGATGGAGCTTTGGAAGTTTGGGGACTACAAAAGTTTTACATCGCTAAAGCTACTGGCAAAAGTGCTGGGCATTCCTTCGCCCAAAGATGATATTGATGGCAGCATGGTAAATTCGGTTTACTGGATCGAAAAAGACATTGAACGCATTGTGGAGTATTGCCAGAAAGACGTGATTACACTAACGCAGGTACTACTTCGCTTTCACTGTGAAGCGCAGATAAAGCCCGAGAACATTGAATACAAAACCTTGCGCAAAGCAGATGTATGAACCAACGCATCAACATTTCTTCCGGAGCCATCTGGGAAGACAAAGTAGGCTACAGCCGCGCCGTTAAAATCGGCAATCATATTGAAGTCAGCGGCACCGTTGCTTCCGATGAA
>DATKHJ010000344.1:0-3175 GCA_035510335.1 Flavisolibacter sp.
CCAAAAGTTGTTCTCCTTGTCGGCAATCATGTCGCCACCATAGCTAGCCGAACTGTGAACAGAATAGCGGCCGTTAGTGGCATCGTCGGTTAACGGACCCAGGTCAGTAATCGTTGGCTTTTTCTTTAGGGTGAATTGAACGAGATGATTGCCATCGTTCGACAATGCATAGCCATTACCATCGCCGGCAATCACCATGCGGGTAATTTGGGCAGAAACATCGCTGCGGCTTTTCACCACGCCAAAGGCTTCATCTTCGAAATAATACACTTTGGGCGACTTTGCTTTCAGGTCGATGTAACGCAGTTGCGCAATGCCCATGGGTGTGTAGTAAAGACGGTTATTCTTTTTATCATAAGCAAGTGCAGCAGAAGCGGTAGCAAACGGATGATCGTACTGAGGCTTTGTGCGAACAATTCTCCGGGTAAAAATAATCGACCGTTCGCCGTCAACTTTTGTTACCCGCAGGGGTTCCGTTGGTTGCAGGGTTGATGATGCCGTGGTTTGGGCGGCATCGCGTTTGGCCACGGGCTTGCCGGTACGGGCATTTAAAATTTCAGCTTCGCTGGCGCTGGAATAAACCGTTTGCAGTTCTTCGCCGGTTTTTACATCCACCAGCCGGACTTCCATCCAGTTGTTGCTGCCTTTTTGCACGCCGGTGATGGCGTAGGCGGTTACCGGTTTTTCTTTTTTCTGGGCTTGTGCAAAGGCAATAAAAGAGAAGGAAAGTGAAACGAGTAAAGCTTTTTTCATGGTCAATGGTTTTGGACACTTAAATTACGACAAGTTTCGTTGTATTGCTTTTTTTCTGGATAAGTGAAGAAAAAACTCTTTGGATGGCGATGTAGAGAAGGTTGAGGCGGAGACTAAGGTTAAGAATAAGAAATAGGAACAGTCCATCCGGCTAGATACAAAGTGTGCTTCTCACCATTGACCACTCACTACTCACCACCCACCCGCCCCACTTCTTAACAACTCACTGCCGCCTGCTGCCTTATCTTTGCCGCTTCACAATTATTGTTCATCATAAAAAGCTCCGCCTTGAACGGACTGAGTATATGAGTAAAGGAAAAGTTCTCGTCGCCATGAGTGGCGGCATTGATAGTACGGTGGCAGCCCTGATGCTGCACCACGAAGGTTACGAAGTAGTAGGCATTACCATGAAAACATGGGACTACACCAGCAGCGGCGGATCCAAAAAAGAAACCGGTTGTTGTAACCTCGATTCGTTTAACGATGCCCGTGCCGCTGCTGTGCAACACGGTTTCCCCCACTACATTTTAGACATCCGCGATGAGTTTGGCTCGTTCGTCGTTGAAAACTTTGTAGACGAATACCTGGCGGGCCGCACCCCCAATCCCTGTGTGCTTTGCAACACGCATATTAAGTGGCGGGCCTTGCTGAAAAGGGCCGACGCATTGGGTTGCGATTTTATTGCCACAGGCCATTACGCTTCTGTGCGTCAGCACACCAATGGCCGCTATGTAATTAGTAAAGGGCTCGATGAAACTAAAGACCAGAGCTATGTACTTTGGGGACTGGAACAAGACCTGCTATCCCGAACCATTTTGCCCCTGGGCACTTACCGCAAAACTGCAATTCGCCAGATGGCGCATGATTTCGGCTACCCTGAACTGGCCAAAAAAAGCGAGAGCTACGAGATTTGTTTTGTTCCCGATAACGACTACCGCGGTTTTTTAAAACGCAAGGTGGAAGGGCTGGAAGAAGCAGTTGCCGGTGGCTATTTTGTTGATAAGGAAGGAAAGATTTTAGGCCAGCACAAAGGATACCCGTTTTATACCATTGGTCAGCGTAAAGGGCTGGATATTACTCTGGGCAAACCGGCTTATGTAACGGCCATTGACCCCGATACCAACACGGTTGTTCTTGGCGACGAAGCTGACCTGGAAAGAGAAGAAATGAAAGTAACGAGGGTAAACTGGATTAAATACGATGGCCTGAATGATGCGATTGAAGCCACTACTAAAATCCGGTATAAGGACAAGGGAAGCCACTCCATTATTACACCGAACGGGAACGATGTTTCTGTTCGCTTTTTTGAAAATGCCAAAGGCATTGCACCAGGCCAGAGTGCCGTGTTTTACGATGGTGATGATGTGATTGGCGGGGGAATAATTCAGCGGAGTTAGTTTGGGAATCGGGCTAAACGTAAATGCGTTAATCAGGTTGAAAGGTTTAGCCGACAAAAATCAACGAATAAAAAAAGACGCCACTCAATGAGTGGCGTCTTTTTTTATTTAGCAGACTAACTTAACGCGGCGATTTGTAAATCAGCGTGTCGTTGATGATCATATCTGATCTGCCGGCTTCTTTCAGGATAAAAGAAGCGAATACGCTTTTGGTGGCAGGATCGAAACGGTTATCCGTCACAGCCGGGTTAGGAACAGCCGTTTTCGTTCCGGAAACATTGTTTGAAATGTTGGAGATTTTGTTTGATCCAAGATCGAAAGTCAGCAAGGGTGCAAGGCCTGTAATGCTGGTAGGCAATCCATTTGCCACTGCAGCATGAGGATAAGGCGACCCTACATTCAGGTTCCGCATCACCGCAGTTGATGAACCGGTTGTAACCAGTTGCACATCGCTGTAATACCAGGTGGTAGGTGCTAAATCATACCCGCGGTCATTTGCACCAAACCGGTATTTTAACGTGTAAATGCCATCGAACCGGTTGATGCCATTCAGCAGGTACAGCATGGTATTAAAGTTTCCGCTGATAATGCCCGACGATGCTGATTTAATAACCAGCGGCAGTACGTAGTTTTTACCATACAGCTGATCAGGATTCGGGAAATTGATTGGGAAGTCTACCCTTCTGGAACCCTTTGGGATTACCACTTTTGACACCGGCAACGAATAAAGGCTGGCAGGAAGCAACGTGTAGCTACTGGCTGCGGAAACCTGCGATTTATAAAACGCAAGCACTGAAGGATCGGCTACGCCTACTTCTACTGTAATGTCCTGCGGTGCATTGTGCGCCCCGGAATAGCTAACAGCCGCATTATACGTAGCGTTAGCATCCATCACAATGTTTACAGAAAGAAGCGGGTATTTACTTGTAGTTGGAGAGATAAGATTCGCCGTGTTTGCAAATTCAATTACATTCTCTGTTTTGGCGGGATCCAACAAATTTGAATCGTCTTTAAGACAACCAGTA
>DATKHJ010000345.1:0-4499 GCA_035510335.1 Flavisolibacter sp.
ATGAACACCTTTTCGCAAGGGTGTCAGCAAAGAAAAAACAGCCGTATCGGCAAAGCTGCCGCGGAGGTAATAATTCTGTTTGAAATAAGCTTCCTGCACAAATGCGGATTTTTTCAGCAGGGCTTCAGATGCGCCGTTCCGCGGATCAATGCGCGCCTCAATGGAATGCAGTTTCATCTCTTCGAAACCATACTTCAAAACAGCCTGTACGGCTTCGCACATCAGGCCTTTGCCGTGCAGGGCAGGCTCCAGCATGTAACCGATTTCTGCCCGGTAGTTTTCTTTTTCAATCCGCCAAAGGCCAATGTTTCCCACGTGTTCCTCCGGCGACTCTTTCAGGCAAATGCACCAGGTAATGCCATCGGCTTTTTCCAGGGCATCGGCAACAACGCCAATCCATTTTTCGGCATCTTCAATGGTGAGCGCCAGCGGGCGGTTAATGTATTGCATAACCTTCATGTCGGAACGCAGGCGCAGCACAGCGGCAGCATCGGCACTGGTAAGCTGGCGAAGCAAAAGCCGGCTGGTGGTTAGTGTGGGGAAAGGCCAGAAGTTGGGTGAAAGCATAGAACCAAATTAAAAAGAATTACCGGCAAGCCAAGCAGAATCATTTGCTGCGGGTGCAACGGCTTTGCAACGATGTTTGTCAGACAAAGAAAAAACGATGCGTTTTCTGCCTGCTCTTTTCCTCTTTCTTATCGTCACTGCGTTTACCTGCCGCAAAACAGCGCAGAAAGAAGACCAGTATGCTCTTTATGCTTACAAACAAACCCAGTGTGCCGACGCCTGGCAAAACAGTACAACAGACAGCATTACAGTTGCTAATGTTGCGGCTTACCTGGCTTCGCAAAGTTTGCCGGTGATGAGCCTGCGGATAAAAGCTGATGAGGTGGCCAGTGTTTGTTCTGCCTGCCAATGTAAAACCGGCAAGACCATTTATGTAATGTCTTCCGACGACGGGGTTACAAAAGCAAAGTTTCAGGCGTTGGGGTTTCAGTAGCAGAAAAACTGCTTCGTCAATATACCATTGCTTACCGATGCGAAACAAGCCGGCAACTGCGCTAAAAGATTAATTGCATAAAAAATAGCCCTGCTTAACAGGGCTATTGGTGTATAAAAATGAGTGAGTAAAATTATCGGATGGTGACTTTTATTTTCTGTCCGTTACTGATCTCAAGTAGGTAAATACCTTTTGCAAAACCGGATGTTGAAATTGCCGTAGCAGCGCTAGGTAAGCTTCCACGCAGAAGAATCTTTCCGGATAATCCTACCAGGCTAAAGGAAAGCGGCTTGCCAGAAACAGGTTCGCTGTATATCCATAACTGATCACTTTCAACAGGATTGGGATAAACCCGAACCGCAGCCAGTTTTTTCATATCCACCTTACAAATACCTAACACTCTCGTGCTGCCATTCATATCCGTTTGTGTAACACGGTAATAGTTAGCGCCTGCAACAGGAGTGTTGTCAACATACTCATATTCCGTTGTCGTGTTTGCGTTTCGGCTGCCTTCCACACGACCGATTGGCTGATAGCTAATACCATCTGCACTTCTTTCTACCAGGAAATGGCTGTTGTTTTTTTCACTTGAAGTTGACCAGCTAACGGCAACACCACCTTTACCATCTTTCCGCGCAGCCAGGTGCAGCAGGCTTACCGGAAGTGTTGATGGTGTAACAAAGCTTTGGATGGCACCAGTGGTTGTACCAAGGCTGTTGGTTGCTTTCACACGGAAGTAGTACTGGGTGCTGCGCTGCAGGCCAGTGATGGTTGCGGAAACAGCGGTTTCGCCGGCACCGGCAGTAATAACAGCTGGCGTACTTACCACGGTTTGAAAACTCGCCAGCGTGGCCGAAGTGCCATATTCAAAACTAACATTTGTGGTTACCCAGGCATCGCTTACCGTACCCGTAAGTTTTGCGCTACTGCCGGTAATATCCTGCGCCGTTACAACTGCAGTAGTCGCAAGGGGTTTGCCGGTTACCTCTCCGGTTAGTGTAGTAATGGTGCCGCAGCTTCCATAACCATCCGGCAAATTGGTATTTGCTACCCATGTGCCACTGGTTATATCAGGCGGGTAAGGATATGTATTTTTTGTACTGCTGTACATAATGGTTGTGCCGTAAAATTCATCCTCCGTAGTAATTATCCATTTCAGAGTGGCCGCATTCCAGCGGATAGTAACATGAAACCAGTTTGCATCCATAAACTCCTGCGAGGTAGTGTAGCCATAACGGGTAACGCCGCCCTGCTCAACATTAAGTGCAGCAGTCCTTTTAAGAAAAGCAACAGCGCCATACGTAAAGTTGTCGCATCCGGCAAATACAATATCTGCTTCCTGTATGTTAACGTTGATGGTTTGACTATCGGTACCACCCTTGCCATCGCTAACGGTTACCACCACGGTGTATATGCCATCGCCGTTGGCATCGCCGGGCGGGTTTACAACAGGCATTGTTTTAAACGCCAGTTTGCCGGTTGCATCAATGGTAAATTTTGCTGCATCTGCGCAGCAAATACTGTAGGTAAGCACATCGTTGTTATCATCGCTTGCTTCCACAGTGGTTACATTCCTGGTTTTGGAAGGAATGGTAATGTTCCGCACCTGGTCATTGCAATTGCTGGGTGTAATAACGGGCGGCAAATTGCCTGCTGCACCGGTTATAATATTATCGAGATAAAAGTTGGAGAGATAGCTAAAGGTCAACGCCAGTTCGGTAACAGTAATGCCGCCGGCATCGTTCGGGATCGCGGTAGCAGTCAGTGGCGAGTGGGTGAAGGTTTTTACAATGGTGCAGCCAAACTTATAATCCATTTTAAAACCGGGACCGGTTCCAAATGTGCCATTTGTGTATTTTACCCAAAGGCCATAAAACAAGAAAGCCTTACCATCTTTCCGCTTGATGGTAATGTCCTCCCGGTTAGCCGCTTCTTTTTTTAACGATGCTGTGTTGTTGTATCCATCGGTAGATGAATTACTGTAATTGCCATTGATTCCACCCGAAACCACATAAACAACACCACCGGAGGTAAACTCTGCTTTCAGGTTGTAAAAGTCACCCGGATTGACCTTTAGGATAGTAGCCGGCGTTGAAAAATCATACGTTGTTTGCGCATTGGCCGCCAAGGGCAAAAGCCCAATTAGCAACAGCACGCAAAGCATTGGCAAACCTTTCCGTTTCAATGAAAATGCAGGCAGGAAAACACCCAAAGAGTAACATTTTTTCATAAGCACAGATATTGAGTTTTCATTATTTATTGTATTGCGATAGCAATGATTCGAACACTGCTAAATCAATCCGCAATTTGATTTCGAAGGGGAGAGTGAAAGCCGGAAAACAGTTATGCCTAGGCCAGGCGAAAGCAATCAAAACAGGCTTGCCATAATTGTATTGTACGGAAAGGAACATTTTGCAACATCCCACACAACTGCCTTATCAAGGGTGTGCAAAACTAATTGCCGCTGTGAGAAATAGAGTATCCGTCAATTGTATTTCTGCGTTGTTAAGTATTCATGATAAACTTTCTTTAGCAGAAAACTCTTATAAGGCCCCGAATGCATGGAAATAAAATGCCACTTAACAACCGCAGCACAAACTAACCATTTGCTTCGCAATTTTCTGAAACTGGTCGATGTGATCGGGTTTGGTAAAATACTGGATGCCCATCTGGTCAAATGTTCGTTTGTCATCGGGCTTTGAAGAAGAGGAAAAGATAATGAGCGGAACATTTTGCAGAACGTCATCGGTTTTGATGCGCCGGCAGGTTTCGCGGCCATCCAAAAAGGGCATGTTCAGATCGAGAACAATCAGGCAGGGAGGACGGGATTGTTTTACAGTATCTAGGTATTCCAGTGCCCGCAAGCCATTTTCAGCAAGCTGCAACTGAACCTGTGGATTCCGTTGCGTCATCACAAAAGAAAGAAACTCACGGTCTTCTTCATCGTCATCAACGTAAAGAATAATTTTTTCTTTTTCCATCATCAGCACTCTATTTTTTGACTGTTTTCAACGGCGGTTACGGGCACTGCTGGCTGCTCTTTCAGAAGCGGCAACCAGATTGTGATGGTTGTACCCTGGCCTTCTTTGCTTTCAAGCACCATACTGCCGCCGTGGTTTTCTACAATCTTTTTGCAAAGCGACAGCCCAACACCGCGGCCGCTTGCCGGGTGCAGTCGTTTAAATAATTCCAGCGCCTGGTCTTTGTACTGCGAGCTTATGCCAAGGCCGTTGTCGGTTATATCCAGTTTGAGATAGTCAACATATTTGTACCGGCCCGGCACCGTTTTAAACTGGTTGCGCAAAAGCCTGCTCGCTGTTACGGCAATGCCTACCTTGTTGCCGTCTTTGCGAAAACGCACCGCGTTGCTGAAAATTTCGGCAAACAAAAAACGCAGTTGTTCCGCATCTCCCGGTATGATGGGCAATTCCTCCGCCTCCATGGTAAGACTGATGTCCGGATGCTCCTGCGTGAGCTTGATGGTTGTCATTTTCAACAC
>DATKHJ010000346.1:0-5169 GCA_035510335.1 Flavisolibacter sp.
ATGATTGACCGTTATTACCAGTGGTACAACGAAAAACGAAGACATGGCTCGCTGAAGGGAAAAACACCCAATGCTGTCTACAACCAATATTTTAATCCAAACCCTTTTGAATACTAAAAACTACTCAACTACCTTTGAAAAACTGTCCAGTTTATAAGGGGCCGATACAGAGTTCCGGTTGAACGACCATCAACGTTGCAGGTATAAAAATGATTGCGGGGGAGACAGTGCAAAATCTTCTTTTAGACACAATGGCTTCCTGTACTTCTTTGTCTTTTTGATCTGTATGGCGTGGCCTTGAGCCTTGTCTTCAAAATACTGGAAGAAAAAGTCTTCGGATACGCCGGCATGCTGTTTTGTTTGCTGCCAGAGTGAGGCTGGATTATCGGTCAGGATTGTTTCGATAGCAAATTCACCGATGACTTTTTGAACGGGCGCGGAAGCATAGACCACCACCGTGGTGACATTCCTGTTTTTGAAAATCGTCCGCCGGAACTCAAACTTCTTCTCCCCGCTGAATATCTTCTCTGCAAATGCCGGTTTAATGGACAATAATACTTTCATCGCTTCTTGAGTCTTTGAGTACGGCCTGCAAGTTAGCCAAACTTATTCTTGAAAAACCTCTTGGAACTGATGTAATATTGGGTATCACACCCAATTCGATCAATCTATCCAAGTTGGGTCTTTTCTTTAATGAATAAGCATAGAGAAATTCAACAACAAACGGCTTAATGGTTTTATAACGCGTCCAGAAACCCAGTAATTCCGCCTCCGTAAAAAAGGTTTTCTTTCTGCATAGAGTGTATAGTTCTTCCGGCATTTTCAGGTTATCATGTACTGCCTCAACAATACCAATAGTCGTAGCCACGCCGGCATATTTGCCACCTGTGCGATAAAACAAAATGGCGTCTCCCTTTTGCAAACTTCTTTCCCAGGAGTGAGAAATATACACCTTGCTGAGTGCATTCCGGTGCGGCTCATTTTCCTTGTAATTATCCGGCGACTCGTTGTTAAGAATTGAATCGGGCAATAGTTCGGTATGATAGTCCGGGTAGATAGGAACAATAAAGCAGCTTGCACCGGATGAAATATAAGGAAACGTATACTTAGGGTTTTCCCGGTCTGCCGCTTTCTGAAAGTTCCGGGTATATACTTTTTCCAACCCGGTAGGGGTTTGTTTTTCACCGTGATAAACAAATCCCCATTCTTCCAGCAGTTCGATTAACCGTAGCTGTTCCGGCGTTTTGTCGAAGATGGTGACATAAATTTCGTCCACTTTATTGACCAGCGCATTGTCAAACACAATTTTCAGTAACCGCTCCCCTATTCGCAGGCCATGCGCCGCCACTTTCAACGTGCCAATTTTCAACCGTCTGGCAGGTGTAAGTACCGGTAAAATATCCTGGTAGTTCTCTCCGGCTTCTTCTACCTTCAGATAAAGAAAACCAACCAGCCGGTTCTTCCCGTAACAGACATAGGCGATTTCATCAGATTTTTTTTTGAACCATTTGTCGAATTCTGTATAATCCAGCCGAAACGAATCAAAAAACTCGTCCTCCAACCGAATATTCCCGAAATAACTTTTTTGTACCGATAGTACCTTGTAATTAACCAACTCAGGATGGGCGGCAATTTCCTTCTCCACGAAGGCGGAGATGGTAAACACCTTATCGGCAACCTGCATCATTGCAGCTTTCCGGTGAAGCTTACGATCTTCGGTAATGAACAGGTCAACCCGGTCTTCCACCAACTCGTTCAGGAGCAAGGTATCGTTGCGGTCGTTATCGTTCTTATCCACAGCATCGCTCATCACTTTAACCGCACTGCTCAACGGAGCAACTGTTTTCAGAACATGGTATGATTCCATTTTTATACCCATGGATCGGACGGCCTCCTTATCGCCGAACCTGGCTATTTCTTTTTCAGTAAGCGGATGAATGCATTTGGTGTATTTCAGCTTGTCGAGCCACAAAAAGAGCTGGCCTATAGCGATGTGCGATACTTTGTAAGCTTCTCGATGAATAATAATGTTCGTATCCAGCAGTACCCTCATAATGTAACCGTTTTGGGATTCAAATTTCCGGTAGCCTTTTAGCATGAACAACCGTAGTAATACGGTTGCCCCAGAAACATCGCAGGCATAATTTTATTCTTTCATATATAAGGGCAAAAAATGCGATTCCACGTCCTCCAAAGCCACTTTGTTATTAACACTAGTCATTTCACTGTTAACCAAAAGCCACAATTATTTTTATGACAACCATGTTTCCCAGGATGGTACTGCTTGCGCTACTACTTGTACTGTATTCCTGCGATGATGCAAAAATCGCCGCCATTGAACGGGCACGGACTGACTCGGCAAACAGGGCTGACCCCGACAAAGAAAGCCTGCCACCAGACAGCTTACTATACGAAGCCAGCTTCGGCGACGGCAACCCTTCGCGGGTGGTAATAAAACCGAAGACGGCATCCGCCAAAGCCGTTGTTGTGCTGATTCACGAAATGGAAGGTTACGGGGCCGATGAAGTTTTTGCACGAGCGGCCGCCGATACACTGGAAGCGGTGCTGAATTCGAACGGCTTTAAACGGGCTGTATTAAACACCGCTTTTACATACGAAAACAAGGGGCTAAACGCCCAGCAGATTTACGACCTGATTATGAAAGCACATGAGGAAGACGGAGAGGGTGGCACAGATGGCGTACTTGACCTGCGCCTGCGGACCATTAGTTTAGAAGAAGACGGCCAGCGGTGGATGAACGCCTGCAACCGCAACACTGTAGGGATAGATGGCAGCGGAACTGGTGTTTCTGCCGTATGTCCTGGCTGGCTGCGCTCAGCAGTGGAAAACGGGCACTACTCCTGGCTGGCCGCACACTATATGCACGAGTACATGCACTTGCTCCGTTTCCGGCACTCGGCCCAAAAATTACAATCGGTACCGTATAAAATTGATGCAATTGTGGAGAAACTGGCAGAAAATCCGGCCCTGCGATACTAGTGTGATTACCTATTTGTTTTCCAACCGAAAGCGATGATCTAATCATGCTAAAGCAGACGGTAAAATATGCCGGCAGGTGAATATTTTAGCTAAGCGCAATCAGTTATCTTTAACACCGAAAAACAAAGCACCATGAACATTGGCGACAAGATTAGAAAAGTACGCGAACTGAAAGGCCTGAAACAGGAATACGTGGCCGGCCAATTGGGCCTCAGTGTAACGGCCTACGGCAATATTGAACGCAACGACAGCAGCCTGACGTTTGAGCGGCTGGAACAAATTGCAGCAGTGCTGGAAGTAACGGTGCAGGATATTTTGAATATCCCAGAGCAATTTAATGTTCATTCGATAGTTAACTCGCAAGTTGGCTTCAGTCAGACAGGGTTTAATTATTACGCCGGTAAGAAAACCGGGAATGAAGATGAGAGTGAATTAGCGGCCTTTAAGTTATTGATCGAGAACTTGCAAAAAGAAAATGAATACCTGCGCCAACAAAATCTACAGTTATTGGAGCTACTAAATAAAAAAATCAGTTGAGAGCAATTGAATTAATTGTCGTTTAACTTCTGGTTGCATATTTTCTCTACTACAAATAAAAGTCCGTCTACTCTTCCGACTAATATCGTCAACTCTTCGGCTGAAATATTAAAGTCATTATTGTATCGAGCATCAATGTATCCTTTTTGTAAAAGAGAAAACAAATACTCTTCGTCTTTTGTATTACAGGGGAATATCAGAAACAATTCAGAAGAGTAAGATTTTGAAAGGTTACGTAGCTTGTCTAGATTATGCGTTTTTGGTTTATACCCCGTAAAGACTAAGAGAACGGTATTGTATAGTCGTTCCGCAGATTGATGTAAATAGAAAATACTATTCTTAAAACTTTTCCTTTCGAAAGCGTTTTTAGCGTCAACCAAAAATTCTTTTGCACCGGCAAACCAATTCATAAAATCTCTTTCGGCAATTTCTTTTCGTTCCTCTGAAGTCAATTCTTTTGGTGGAACAAAAGCATTGTTCCCAGCGTCGTAGAGCAAAATACCTTCCTTCACGATGTCAGTAAAGAAATATTGCCCTTCGCTTAGCTTCCGGTTCATGTAATCAATATCGTGAGTAATCACATTAACCGGCACACGAAAACGGAGCCGATTTTTGATCATATCTGTGATTTCGTAGTCTTTTCTTTTTTCACCACTTTTAGTTATCACTAAAATATCATAGTCACTGATATATTCATAGGTGATGTGGCCTTCAGTGTAACGGTCTTCCACCCAATTACCGGTAGCATAGGAACCAAACAATATGACTTTTTCCGGGGCGACTGTTTCAAAGATGAGTTGCGTTACTCGTTGGAGTTCCTGTTGTTTGCTTTCGGGAAGATGAGAGATGGAGGTTTTCATGGTGAAAGGAACAAAGATATGATTTACTAAATGTATAAATCAGCCAACTGCGATCAACTGGCTACCCATTACAGTTTGTAGTTTGTTGTACTAGAGAGGAACCTCCATTAAGAGCAACACGCAGTCTTTGAGCCGGAAGCTGTAAAAAGCTTTCAAAATCCGTCAGTTTAAAAGTATTTCCTTGAATAACAATTTCTTTAAAACCTTTATTAAGAGGTTGAACAAAAGACTCGTCATCAACACCTATTGATACATATTTGTTGCCGAAAATATCCTCATATGTAGCACAGATAACATTTGCTGATTTAAGCCAGTCTAGTTCAAGTTTCTCATCTTTGGCTAGTGAATAACATTTTGTTACAGGAAGCACCCAACTTATCGTGCGAAACTGCGATTCTGCTGCTCGCAAATTTAAGGCTGCTCCATTACCAATATTTACAACCGCCCATTTCTCATTATTATCGTTATCGGTTACAGTTGATCTAAATACGAGAATTGGCCGCTCGATGGCACGTTGAAAACTTTCGTTTTGAATGTCTTTGTCTTCATTATACTTAAATACCAACAGGGAAAACCAAACAAAAACAGCAAGATTAGCTAACGAAATAAAAGCATTTAGATAGTCAGAAAAGGCTCCCCACATTGAGGTGTCGTCTGAGATACTTCCACTTTTAAAATTCCATACATAAATTAATATTGCAATACCCACGATTCCTAAGGCAACAAAAGTAATCCAACGCATTCTCATGGTTTATTATTAAGAATTATAAAT
>DATKHJ010000347.1:0-3015 GCA_035510335.1 Flavisolibacter sp.
AAAGACGACGAAGAAGCGCAGAAATACCGTGATTATTTTGAATTTAATGAATCGCTGAGCAAAAGCCCGTCGCACCGCATTTTAGCCATCAGGAGAGGCGAGAAGGAAGGTTACCTGCTCATGGATATCAACATTGATAAAACGGTTGCGGTGGAAGAACTCGAACGCATTTTTGTCAAAGCTTCCAATCCTGCGGCAGCAGAAGTAAAAAAGGCCATCGATGATTCGTACAACCGCTTGCTAAAGCCTTCCATTGAAAACGAATTTCGCCTGGTTAGCAAGAACAAAGCCGATGAAGAAGCCATCAATGTGTTTACGGAAAATCTTCGTCAACTATTACTGGCTTCACCACTTGGTTCAAAAAGAGTGCTGGCGCTTGACCCTGGTTACCGTACCGGTTGCAAACTGGTTTGCCTGGATGCACAAGGCGCCTTGCAGCATCATACCGTCATCTACCTACACCAGGCTGACAACGCGGTGCATGAGCTGAAGTTCCTTGTGCAGAAATACGACATTGAAGCCATCGGCGTGGGCAATGGAACAGCAGGAAGAGAAACGGAGGCATTGGTTCGTTCCATTGATTTTGGAAAGCCGGTCAGCATTTTCCAGGTAAACGAAAGCGGCGCTTCCATTTATTCAGCGTCGGAAGTGGCAAGAGAAGAGTTTCCCGATCATGATGTAACGGTTCGAGGCGCCATCAGCATTGGCCGTCGTTTGCTTGATCCATTGAGTGAATTGGTGAAGATCGATCCGAAGTCAATTGGCGTTGGGCAATACCAGCACGATGTGAACCAAACCAAATTAAAAACTGCGCTGGACCGCGTGGTAGAAAGTGCGGTGAATTTTGTGGGTGTTGATGTCAATACCGCCTCCAAACATTTGCTGCAATATGTTTCCGGCATCAGTTCAACATTGGCGAATAATATTGTGAGCTACCGCACAGCAAATGGTCCGTTCAAGTCCCGGGCCGAATTGAAAAAAGTGCCAATGATGGGACCAAAAGCATTCGAGCAATGCGCAGGATTTTTGCGCATTCCGGGTGCGGAGAACTTACTGGATAATTCATCTGTTCACCCGGAGCGTTATGCGCTGGTTGAGCAAATGGCGAAAGATGTGCAGGCTTCGCTGGAAGAATTAATCAAGAACGCCGACATCCGCAAAAAAATAAACAAACGTCAATACATCAACGAAACCGTTGGTGAGTACACGGTGGAAGACATCATTAAAGAACTGGAAAAACCCGGCCGCGACCCAAGAGCGCCAATCGAAGAATTCCAGTTTGATGCAAACATCAAATCCATTGAAGATGTAAAAGTGGGCATGACCGTTCCGGGCATTGTAACCAACATTACCGCCTTTGGTGCTTTTGTAGATATTGGTGTGAAGCAAGACGGTCTTGTACATGTTTCGCAACTGAGCAACCGCTATGTTTCCGATCCGAAGGAAGTGGTAAAGCTGAACCAGAAAATAACGGTTACGGTAACAGAGGTTGATGTGGCGAGGAAGCGCATCGCCTTAACCATGAAAACGGAAGGCGGGCAGAAGGCGAACGAAGGAAGCAGGAAGCCTGAAGGAAGAAATGAGCGGGGAGATAAGAAGCCGTTTGTGAAGAAGGAAACGCCATTGAATTCGTTCCAGCAAAGCCTGATGGATTTGAAGAAAAAGTTTCAATAATTCTTTTTTCTACTCCCAACAATAAAATTGAAAAAGGCCCTGCAAAGGGCCTTACTTAAAGCTGTTTGTAAACCCAGGCCCTGAACGCATTTACCCTTGTCTGGCTGATGTACACCACTTCTTCTTTGGCCGGTGTTTTCAACTCCAGTTTTATTTTGTTCTTGTCGTGTGTAACAAACGAACGAATAAAATTGAAGTTGACGATCTGCGTACGGTTCACCTTGAAAAAAAGATTCGGGTCCAGCACTTCTTCCAGCCGCAGGAGATTTTTATCGTACACGTATTTGTGATTGTTCACATCAACAACGTAAACGATTTTGTGGTTGGAGTAGCAGTAAACGATCTCGCTGGTGTCAAGCAAAAAATGTTTGGCGCCGAGTTTCAGGATCATTTTTCTTGGGTATAAATGCTTTGGGTGAGAAAGGCTTGCTCCCTCTTTCTCGGCTTCTTTCAACGTCATCTTCTTCCTTCCTTTCTTTGCCTGAAAGTTAAGCCGGAAGCGGGTTTTAAACGTCAGCCTGTGCAAGCTTTATCATTCTTTTCACGGATGAAATAACTCCACTGACCGAAATCAAAGCCGTTATTATGCCGGAGAAGATATCTTTGATTTCAGCGCTATTGATCTGCATTAATTCTGTTTGATTTTTTACGAAGATTGCACCTCTGCAGTCGTTACAAGATTCCTCATAAACGCTTCGGTTCTGCTATTTTTTGTTTCGGTCATCTTTTTTCTTATTCCGGTAAACAGAAGTTTGACAAGCGAAATTTCAACGTAAATCCCCTCCCGATTTCGCGTTTACTTTAAGGTTCGACAAGTGCCTCACTTGACAGGAAAATTCCCTTCAGGAGAATCAAATTTCACAATAAAACAAATCTGGACGAGAACATGAAAAAAGTGACTTCGTTAACGGCCATGCTTTTGCTCACTTGCGCATTGGCATTTGGCCAGGCCCGAACGGTGACCGGCGTAGTGCGGGATGGACAGGGTAATCCTGTTCCCTATGCTACCGTAGCGGAAGCCGGTACGGGCAACACGGTGAGAGCAGACGACAAAGGTGAGTTCACCATCAGCGTCGGCGCTAACTCACGTTTAACCTTTACCGCCGTAGGTTTTCAGTCGCAAACAGTGGGTGCCGATGCGGCTGCAACTGTTGTGCTGACAGCAGCTGAAGCACAGATGGCGGAAGTGGTTGTAACCACTGCACAAGGCATTCGCCGCGAAAAAAGAGGGCTGGGTTATTCCGCTCCCGTTGTGCGCAATGAAGAGTTGACAAAAGGCCAATCCACCAGTGCGTTGAACGCCTTGCAAGGTAAAGTTTCGGGTGTGAACATTACTTCAAC
>DATKHJ010000348.1:0-7988 GCA_035510335.1 Flavisolibacter sp.
CCACCACCGGCTACGCCTCCTCCACCGGAAATTGAAACCGCTAAGTTCATTGAGAACATCAAACCGGTAGAGAAAGCAGTAGAGCCGCCGCCGCCACAAGATCAATTAGTGGATGTGCAGATCGGCAACGAGAACAAAGAAGGTGAAAAACTGGTTGGCCCTCCGCCACCGCCACCGGTGGATGAAGGAAAAGGGGTAGTAGCACCACCACCACCAGAAGATGAAAACAAGGTCTTTGAAAAGGTAGAAATTGAAGCTAGTGTTAACGTGGCCCAATGGCGCAGACACTTAGAGAACCAATTAGGTAGATACATTGAGGATGCCGCCAGTTCAGGTATGGCTCCTGGCAACTACACGGTAAATATCCGTTTTCTTGTAGAAAGAGATGGTAGCATTACCGATGTAAAAGCACTGAACGATCCGGGTTACGGCCTGGCGCAAGGTGCGGTTGATGTAGTGAAAAGAGGTCCGAAATGGTCTCCGGGTGAGCAGAACGGAAAGAAAGTACGTTCTTACCACACACAGCCAATTACCTTCCAGATTCAGGAAAATTAATTTTCAATTCTCAAGGATAAATCCCCTGCCTGCGCAGGGGATTTTTTTTGCGCCTTACTTTTGACGAATGAGTTTACGGCTTTCCGGTTGGGATGATACCATCGTAGCACTGGCAACACCGCCGGGTATCGGCGCTTTAGGCATTATCAGGTTAAGTGGCAAAGAAGCCATTCGCATAGTGAACGACCTGTTTCCTTCAAAAGATCTCACTAAACAATCCTCCCACACATTACATGTAGGCTTTTTAAAACAAGGCGAAAAAGCATTGGATGAAGCGGTGATTTCGCTTTACAAATCGCCGCGTTCCTACACCGGCGAAAACATCGTGGAAATCAGTTGCCACGGTTCGCCGTTCATTCTACAACAGGTCATGGATGCCTGTGTGCAACAGGGTGCACGAATTGCCAAACCGGGTGAGTTCACACAGCGTGCTTTTTTAAATGGCAAACTCGACCTGGCCCAGGCGGAAGCAGTAGCCGACCTCATTGCCAGCAATACCGAGGCTTCTCACAAAACGGCACTTAATAATATTCGCGGTGGTTTTTCGCATTCGCTGAAGCAGCTACGGGACCAATTGATCAAGTTCTCTGCACTCATTGAACTGGAACTGGATTTTTCGCAGGAAGACGTGGAGTTTGCCGATCGTACGCAGTTAAAGTCCTTGGTGAAAGAGGCAAGGCTTCACACACAGCAACTGCTGCAATCATTTCAATTGGGCAATGTGATTAAGAACGGTGTGAGTGTGGCCATCATTGGCCGGCCCAACGCCGGTAAATCAACCTTGCTGAATGCACTGTTAAACGAAGACCGGGCAATCGTTAGTGATATACCGGGCACTACCCGTGATACGATTGAAGAAGTACTGAACATCGACGGGATACTTTTCCGGTTGATTGATACGGCCGGCATCCGGTCCCATGCAGCTGATGTTATTGAAACTGCAGGCATTGAAAAAAGCCTGGAAAAAATGAAGCAGGCCGATATTGTGCTTTACCTTTTTGATGCAAACGAAACCACTCCTGCCGATCTTGAAAAAACAGCAGCTGATTTGCAAAGCCAGAACATTCATTTCCTGTTGGTTGGCAACAAGGTTGACCTGGTGGATGAGACAAATGCAAGAGCGGCGTTCACGCATATTGCAGGCATTGTTTTTCTTTCCGCCAAAACCGGTCTGCACCTGGAAGTATTAAAAGAACGCATGGTTGATTTTGTGTTGCACGACAAACAAACCTCCGGCGAAAATGTGATCGTTACCAATGCAAGGCATTATCATTCTTTGCAGGAAGTGTATAAGTCTTTAACTGATGTTGCCGAAGGGTTGGAGAGTAATATTCCCGGCGACCTGTTGGCACTTGATATCAGGCGCTGCCTGCACTACCTAGGAGAGATTACCGGCGAAGTGACCAATGACGACCAGCTGGATTATATTTTCAGTAAGTTTTGTATCGGAAAGTGACCGTTGTTTTGTTCTTTACGACAGCATACAACGTTCTACATCAACGCTTCTCCAAAACATAATAATCAGTAAGCGCCGTTGTTTGTTTTTTGAGCAAGGAAAAATGTTCCTGCGTTAGTTTAATCATCTCGTTATACTGCGGAATGGGATACGGATGTTCTTCCTTATTCCTGAAAAAAGAAAAATACTGTGTTACCCTTTTTCGTAGCAGGTTGTTCAGTTGCGAGGTCACTCTTTTCTTTACATGCGGCAGCGATACAATCAACCGTCCTTTTGAATTAGTCAGGGCTGCTATGCGCTGCATAAAGTTTTTCCGGCTCTTTGGCGGAATGTGTTCCAGCACATCCAGCAATAACAACTGGTTAAAAGGGGGGATCGTTTGATCATGCGTTACATCGGTACAAAGGAAAGTGCCTGCAAGGTTGTGCTTTCTAAAAAGTTCTTCCACAATTTCAATAAAGACTTGGCTTGTATCAGTGCCGGTTACGCTAAATCCCTTCTGCGCCAGCGCATAGGCTTGTCGGCCAAAGCCACAGCCAACATCAAGCACCGGCTGTTGGCTGGTAAAGTATTGCTCAACGAGGTTTTCCTGCTGTGCAATACGCTGTTTCATTTCCTGGTAAACCCTGCCTTTCGCTGCATAGTCGGTTGTCCACAAATGCGGCTCGGGGCAGGAGAGAATCTGCTCTTTAAACTCCCGCCCAAAACGGTTGTAATATTCAATTTGCGATGACATGGTAAGGTTTCGCGTTGGCGTAATTATAATGCAGAAAGGACTAGCCAAGATAGTCGCTCAATTCCAGTGGCTCATTAATAATGGTTACCACCTTTTCAAACTCGCCGTACAAAAACCCTTCGGCCGACAATTGCTGCATGTGCGCTATCAGGTGATTGTAAAAACCATTGGTGTTTAAAATAAAAACCTTTTTATCATGTATCGACAACTGGTTCCAAGTCAGCACTTCAAACAGTTCGTCAAGCGTACCAAAGCCACCGGGCAAAATCACAGCTGCATCGCACAACTCGTAAAGCTTGCGTTTGCGTACATGCATGTCATCTACGACCATCAATTCGCTGATACCTTCGTGCTGGTGTTCCCAATCCGTTAGCACCCGCGGAATCACACCGCGTACAACGCCGCCACGTGCCATCACCACATCGGCCACCACACCCATTAAGCCGCTTTTTCCACCGCCGTAAATCAATTCCACTTTTCGTTGGGCCAGCAAAGCAGCCAATGCCGATGCATGTTGTTCGTACAGCGGATGGTTTCCTTTCTTGCTACCGCAAAAAATTGCCAGTTTGTTAATCCTCATGCTTCCGTTATTTTGTGCCGCAAATGGAAGACAAATTCTTCTATCTTCAAAACACGATTGCACATTTGATGCATTATTAAATCATTATCTATGTCGCCTGCGCTCTTGTTCTCGTTTGTGATCGGCTATTTCGCTATTCTCCTGATTGTTGCTTATTACACATCACGAAACGCGAACAACGAATCCTTTTTTATTGGCAACAAAAGCTCCAACTGGATGGTGGTGGCATTTGGAATGATTGGTACATCGCTCAGTGGTGTAACATTCGTTAGCGTGCCGGGTGCGGTGGGCAAGCCTTTTGGCGATGGCGGCTTTGAGGCCTTCAGCTATTTCCAGGTGGTGATTGGTTATGTGATCGGGTATATCGTTATTGCTTATGTGCTGCTGCCGCTCTATTACCGGCTCAATCTTACTTCTATTTACAATTACCTGAGCAAACGCCTTGGTTTTGCCTCCTATAAAACAGGCGCCAGCTTTTTTATTTTATCCCGCACATTAGGTGCCACGGCAAGACTTTACCTGGTAGTGGCTATTCTGCAGGATACCATTCTTACTGCTTTTGGTGTGCCGTTTTGGGTTACCACACTGGTCATTCTTTTAATGATTCTTTTGTACACCTATGAAGGCGGTGTAAAAACCATTGTGTGGACC
Organism: Flavisolibacter sp.; assembly: GCA_035510335.1. Taxonomy (GTDB): domain Bacteria; phylum Bacteroidota; class Bacteroidia; order Chitinophagales; family Chitinophagaceae; genus Flavisolibacter. Next base: position 3,979 of record DATKHJ010000348.1, read on the forward strand.
GATATGCTGCAAACGAGTTGTATGCTGATTGGTTTGGTGATTTGTGTGTTTTATATCCTGAAAAGCTTAGGACTCAGTTTTGGCGAAGGCGTAACGCAGTTAAAAGAAGCGCAGTTTACCCGCATGTTTATTTCTGATCCCAACAGCAGTTTGTTCTTTCTGAAACAGATTGTAGCCGGTGCATTTATTACCATTACCATGACGGGCATGGACCAGGAGATGATGCAAAAAAACATCAGCGTTCGTACGCTGAAAGATTCACAAAAGAACGTACTCACCTTCGGCATTATCCAGGCGCTGGTTGTATTGTTGTTCCTGTTTCTTGGCGGCCTGCTTTATTTGTACGCTTCGCAGAATGGTATTTCGGCTGCGCCAGACCGCATTTTCCCCTCCATTGCTTTGGGTGAAGGCGTGCCCGCCATCATCTCGGTTATTTTCATCATCGCTTTAATATCGGCACTCTTCCCAAGTGCTGATGGTGCCATTACAGCCCTGACTTCTTCGTTCTGTATTGATATTCTTGGGTTGAAGAGAAGAAAAGAATGGGATGATAAACAAAAGAACAAGATCAGGAAAACTGTTCACCTGGTGTTTGCTTTTGTGTTCCTTTTGTTTGTGTTGCTGTTTAAAGAAATCAATAATCCAAGCATGATCGGCGTGATTCTGAAAATAGCCGGTTACACCTACGGACCGTTGTTAGGCTTGTTTGCGTTTGGCATTCTTACCAAACGCAAAGTGGAAGACCGTTATGTGCCTTACATAGCGGTTGCTGCCCCATTGATCTGTTTCATTTTCGACAAATACCAGAAAGAAATCTTTGGCGATTTCCAGATTGGTCTTGAAATCATCATCATCAACGGCTTGCTTGTTTTTCTTGGCCTGCTGGCTATTTCGAAGCCACAGGACAGCCAGTGGTCGATGGATGCGGAGAAAACAGAGGGGCCTTCATTTGAGAGCGATAAGAAATAATGGACATTGTTGATCATAAAGCCCAGGCTTACGCCGAAAAATACACTTCCCCGGAAGATGCGCTGCTGCATGAAGTAGCTGAGTTCACTTACACGCAGCATGCGCATAGTCACATGCTTAGCGGGCACCTGCAGGGAAAATTCCTTGAAATGATGAGCTGCATGATCAGGCCGGAGCGTATTTTGGAGGTAGGCACTTTTACCGGTTACAGTGCGTTGTGCCTGGCAAAAGGGCTTGTGCCCGGAGGCCGGTTGCACACGATTGAGCTGCGGGAAGCCGATGCGGCCAGGGCACAAGCCTACTTTGACCGAAGTATTTACCGCGAGCAAATAATTTTACATATCGGCCATGCGTTAGAAATCGTCGATGAACTAAAAGAACCGTGGGATTTGGTGTTTATTGATGCGGACAAGGAAAATTACACGGCCTATTTTGACCGTATTTTTCCGGCGGTTCGTCCAAACGGTTTTATTTTCGCCGACAACGTACTCTTTCACGGACAGGTGCTGGAAGAAGAGATCAAGGGAAAGAACGCAAAAGCCATTCAGGCTTTTAACGACCATGTGAACGGAAGAACTGATGTAGAAAAGCTGATGCTGCCCATTCGTGACGGGATGTATATTTTACGAAAACTGCCTTAAACAGTTAACCAAACGAAAAGAAGATCCAATGAAAAAACGCAGGTTTGCCATCCTCGCCATTGCTTTATTTCTAGCATCGCAAAGCTTTGCCCAATCCAAAACCACCATCCAGGCTTACATCGATAAATTTAAAGACATTGCCATTGAGGAAATGCACCGCACCGGTGTGCCGGCCGCCATTAAACTGGCGCAGGGCATACACGAAACCGGCGCCGGCACAAGCAACCTGGTGGTTCGCTCCAACAATCATTTCGGCATTAAATGCAAAACCGAGTGGCAGGGCGAAAAAGTGTATCACGATGATGATGCCCGGGGCGAATGCTTTCGCAAGTACGAAGACCCGGCCAACTCTTACCGCGACCATTCCGACTTTTTGCGCACCCGTTCGCATTACGCTTCCCTGTTTGAATTAGACCCGACCGATTACGAAGCATGGGCCTATGGTTTAAAGAAAGCCGGTTATGCCACCAATCCAAAATACCCGCAGATCCTGATCAAACTTATTCGCGACTATAATCTTAACGACTATACCCTTATTGCCCTGGGCCGCAAGCAACCCGAAGATGTGAATTCGCCGCAATGGGTAAAGAATTCGGAAACTGCAAACAATGCGTTGGGTTCAGTAGCAGAAATAAAAGCTGCGCCTGCGAAAGTGTATCCCGAAGGTGTTTTTAAGATCAACGATACCAAAGTGGTGTTTGCCACAAAAGGCACATCTTATTTAAAACTGGCCGAAGACCATGACATGTCGCTGGCCCGCCTGCTTGAGTTTAACGACAAAAAAGACGGCGATGTGCTGGAAAAAGACGGACTGCTTTTTCTGCAGCGCAAACGCAAAACCGGCGAGGCTGAAACCCATGTGGTGATGCCCGGCGAAACCTTGTATGATATTGCGCAGGCAGAAGGCATCAGGATGGAAAGCTTGTTGCAGTTCAACTACCTTACATCCAATGTGCAACCGGAAGCAGGAGAGAAGCTTTACCTAAAAGCGCCGGCGCCAAACATGCCAAAGCTTGCCAACGAAAAGCCTGGCTTTGCCACTGTATCGTTTACCACAACAGAACCTGCTATGGAAACAGTGCAGCAAGTAAATGCATCTGCGATCGTACACACCGTGCAGCCAAAAGAAACACTGTACAGCATTGCCAAGAAATACGACGTTACCATGGATGATGTAAAAAAATGGAATGCACTGGAAACCGCAGAACTGAAGATTGGACAACAAATCAGAATAAACAAAAGCCGCTAATGAACACCGTTAAACTGCACGATAAAACGTTTGATACTTATTTGTCCGCCGAAACCATTCAGCAAAAAGTAGAAGAGCTGGCCGCAGTGCTGAACAAAGAGTATGAAGGCAAGCGGCCTTTGTGCATCGCCATTTTAAACGGCTCGTTCATGTTTGCTTCCGATCTTTTCAAATGCCTTACCATCGATGCTGAGATTTCCTTCATCAAACTTGCTTCTTACCGCGGTACCAAAAGCACCGGCAAAGTAGTGACGGCCATTGGCCTGGAAGACGATCTTTTCGACCGCGATGTCATCATCCTGGAAGACATTGTTGATACCGGTAAAACGCTTCACGAGTTCTTACCAAAGCTGCAGCACCAGCAACCGAAATCATTGAAGATTGTTACGCTGCTGCATAAATCCGTTGCCACAAAATACCCGCTGACGGTCGATTATGTGGGCTTTGATATTCCCGACAAATTTGTGGTTGGCTATGGCCTGGACTATGATGGTCTTGGCCGCAACCTGAAAGAAATCTACCAATTGTCTGCGAACGCTTGACGGCCAGCCATATGTTTTGTACCTTTTCGCGGTAAAAACTGCTTTGAAGCGAATTGCTTATATCATCCTCACGCTTCTTTGCCCGATGCTTGCTGTTGCGCAACAATTTTATGTGAAAGGGCAGGTAAGGGAGGAAGGAGGTGCGCCTTTGCAAAACGTAACCATGCTTTTGCACAGCAGCGGCTTTTTGTATAAATCAGGCAGCGACGGCACGTTTGCCTTACTCACACCCGAAAGAATTGATACTCTCACTATTTTTCGCGAAGGTTTTCAAAAAGAGCAACGGGTTATCCACTCGGATAAGTTCAATGAAATTTTGCTGAAGAAAGCCATCGTTATTAAAAGCACGGCGCCTAACAAGCTGGCATCCATGACGCAGAATTTAAAGCGTGACGAGCAACAGCTTTGGTTTACCGGCGACGAAACCTATGCCAGCATTGTAGAGAACAATTTTATTGCAGCTGCCGCTTATCCCAGTACTGGTTTAAGCTTGAATGTCGATCGGGCATCGTACAGCAACATCCGGCGGTTTTTAACCATGGATTCGCAGGTGCCACCCGATGCGGTGCGTATTGAAGAAATGCTCAATTACTTCAATCTAGATTACAA
>DATKHJ010000349.1:0-3453 GCA_035510335.1 Flavisolibacter sp.
GCTGAATTGCGTTTGCGCAGTAACGGCCTGGAAAAAGAAAAGAACAAGCAGGAAAGGGATGATTCGTTTGCACATATTCGGTTTCGTTAATTGGCCGCAAATATCTGCATCATTTGAAACGAACCGTCAGGCGACCCGGAAAAAAGCCTTTACGCCTTGGTAAAAGGCGGCAACAAAAACAGCTAGGTTGCTTATTAGTCTTTGTCAATTGAAATGGAACAATTCACCCATTCGGCATCAAAATGGGCCTTGTATTTTTTGTAGAAATTAATGGCAGGCTCGTTCCACTCCAGCACCTGCCACACAATGCCGTCAAAGCCTTTTTCGCCTGCTTCTGCAATTAACTGGTCAAACAACAACTTGCCGATTCCCTGCCCTCTTAATTTTTCCGTTACCAGGAAATCTTCGAGGTACATGCGTTGTCCCTTCCAAGTGCTGAAGCGAATATAATACAGCGCAAACCCTTCCACACGGCCATCCATTTCGGCTACAAAAGCCCACCAAACCGGCTGTTCGCCAAAGCCGCTTTCTTCAAAATGCTCCAGTGTAACCGTTACTTCGTGCGGTGCCCGTTCGTATTCCGCAAGTTCTTTTACCAGTTCTAAAATGCGGGCACAATCTTCCCGCACCGCACGACGAATAACGGTTTGGGGTTTGGTGTTTGGGGTTTGGGGGTCTGTAGCCTGCGTTTTGTTTTCCATTTGTCCTATACAATTACAATCTAATAATATGATTCACGGCAATATCTCAATATCCTAATATCTGATATCCAATATCACTGTGTCAAGGACTGATCGAGATCGTTTAAGATATCTTCTACATTTTCAATTCCCACGTTCATTCGAATCAGTCCATCGGTAATGCCGTATTTCTCCCGCTGCTCTTTGGGTACGCTATAATGCGTCATCGATGCAGGGTGAGAGAGAAGCGTATCCACCGTTCCAAGCGACACTGTGCGGGTGCACATCTGCAAGGCGTTCAGAAATTTCACGCCGCCATCGAAACCTGATTTCAGCTCAAAGCTTAACATGCCGCCCGGCTTGCGCATTTGCTTTTTGGCAAGGGCATGTGCGGGGTAAGACGCCAGGCCTTCGTAGTTCACATTTGCTACGGCTGCATGGCTTTGAAGGAAGGCAGCTACCTGCGCTGCATTGCTGCAATGGCGCTCCATGCGCAACTCTAATGTTTTAATACCCTGGGTGAGAAGAAAGGCATCAAACGGATTGGCGTTGCCGCCCAGCAGCCGGTGTGCCTTGGTGATTTTTGTTTTCATCCATTCAACATCGCGGCCAACAAGAATGCCGCCAATGGCTGTACCATGACCGTTTAAAAACTTGGTGGTGGAATGAACAATAAAATCAACGCCAAACTTCAACGGCTGCTGCAGGTAAGGCGTAGCAAACGTATTGTCGCAAGCCACCAGCAGGTTGTGTTGTTTGGCAATCTTCGTTAGCGCTTCAATGTCCACAATTTGTATGGTAGGATTAGCCGGCGTTTCCAGGTACATCATTTTAATGGATGCATCGGCTTTAATGGCATCTTCTACTTTGTCCAGCTCACGCAGGTCAACAATCACCGCTTCAATGCCCATGGAAGGCAATAGCGAATGCAACAGATCATCGGTGCCGCCGTACAAGGAGTAATGCGTGACGACTTTATCGCCGGCTTTCAGCGTAGATAAAAACAAGGTTGAAATAGCCGCCATGCCCGAGGCATGCAAAATGCCTTTGGCTTCAATGCCTAAACCAAATGTTTCCAGCGCTGTAATTTTTTCTTCGGTTTCGCGGATGGTGGGGTTGCCCCAGCGTGAATAAATAAAGCCTTCTTCCTGTCCGCTAAAACGGCGCATGCCCTGTTCTGCATCGTCAAACACGTAGGTGCTGGATGCATAAATAGGTGTTTGATGCGCATAGTTAGGGTCTTGCGTGTGGCCGCCATGCACGGCGGCAGAACCAAATCCTTTGGGCGAAAAATTTTTCTTCATGCGGCTTCTTCTGTTTTCGTTATTTCGTTGCCAAAAGTAGAATTCCTTTTTAGCCATGAAGGAAATATTTATGCAATACTCAGCCTACCATGTGTGGGCAAACGGCTTACTGCTTGATGCCATTCAGGCCTTGCCGCACGACCAACAAACTGCAGAAATGAAAAGCAGTTTTCCGAGCCTTTACAAAACAGTGCTGCACATGCTGGATGCGGAAAGCATCTGGTGGCAGCGCATAAAGCTGCAGGAACGTATTGAGCGGCCAGGCGACAGCTTTAGCGGAAGCTTTGCTGAATTAAGCAAGCTGCTAATGGCGCAAGGCAAGCAGTGGCAGGAGTGGATTGCCAATGCCAGCGAACCTGCCTTGCAGCACGAGTTCATTTATTTCAATTCGAAGAAGGAACGCTTTAAGCAACCGGTGAATCAAATGCTGTTGCATCTTTTTAATCACGGTACTTACCACCGTGGACAGTTGGTAACCATGCTGCGGCAGTTGGGAATTGAAAAGATTCCACAGACGGATTTTATTGTCTGGAGCCGCAAAAAATAACGGCCCGAAAACCTTACTGATGCTGCACAAGGAGGGAAATGGCTGCCCAAAACTTATCGGGTAAAAAAATCTAATAAAAGCTTGCAATTGCAGAAAATCTGTATTTCCTTTGGCCCCTGACTAACCGCTATCCTTCGCAAAAGCCCGCAGGTTCAATTCCGAAAAAAGCCACCAGTACCAACCCTTTCGAAAACTAAAAATTGATCCCGGCTATGAAAAGTGTTTATCATCTTCCCGCAAAGGAATATCTACGTTTCCTTTCTTTTTCCCTTAAAAGATGTACGCCTTCTAAAGGTTGCAGCCCCGCTGTAGCTCCATCATATCCACGGCATGTTTCAATGCCCGTTATCAGCTTTTGTTTTCAAGGTTGAACCTTAAAAATCAGTCAACCACCCACTATTCGTTTGAAAGCCTCTACGGTTAAAATATAACCGGTACGCATCCATGCATCCTTGCTAAAAAACCTTCCCATAATCCAACCTCTTACAAAAGGCCAAACAACTCCATACCTGTAAAGAGCCTGACGCTTTAAGTGCTTGCTATGCAAAAAATTCTGCACAGCTTTTTATCCTTTATCTGTTGAAGGCCACCGTGCACTCGTGTGCGCAGCCACATCCGCATTATCCATTGTAAAACTTAAAATCCAGGCCCAGAGGAAGCCTTATTTAATCGAGAACCCTGTTAAAAAACAAAAATGAAAACATTTGTACTTACTGCTTATTCGTTCAAAAAATTCTTATCATCAATTCTTGTTGCTTTGCTTTCATTCGGTGCTTTGGCGCAAACCGTTACCATTGTTCCAACAGGTACAACGGCCAAACCCAATCTTATGCCAGTGAACCATACGGCTACATTCTCTATTAACCCCATTGGCTTTGGCTCCTGCATGAACAACCTTTCGTATGCATGGGCTATTGTAAAC
>DATKHJ010000350.1:0-8588 GCA_035510335.1 Flavisolibacter sp.
GTTAAACCGCATGTACACAATCTGTCCGTTGGGACCGATAATTGGCTTGCCGCCGTTGCTGGTAGCAATGGTTGATTCTCTATCCTTGTACACGCCTTTGTATTTGTAACCGTAGAAAGAACCGAAGGGATTGTTCACCTGCAACAGGCGCAGGTATTCGCCACGAATGGTTACATCGCCTTTTGAGCTTGGGTAGAACTCGGATATTTCGCGGATGATGTTTTCGTTGGATGCGAGGTTAAAGTTGAAATCAACCGTTACGTTTTTGTTTTTGAACGGCGTTGTAAACACGGCCAGTTCCCACCCCTGGTTATCCAGTGTACCTACGTTCATGTTTACGCTGTTGTAACCGGTGTAGGAGGCAATCTGCAAACCGTTGAAGAAAAGATCAACCGTGCGGTTGCGGTAAATATCAAAGTCCATGCGCAAGCGGCCTTGCCACAGCGAAAGGTTGGCTCCCAGGTTGGTTCCTTTAATGGTTTGCCATTTCAGGTTTTTTAATTCCATAGTAGAAGGGAAAACACCGGTTTGTCCCAGATAGCTCCATGAAAAAGTAGAATAACGGTTGAAGAAAGTATAGTCGTTGCGGGGGGCCTCGCCGCTTTCGCCGTAAGAAGCACGGAAGCTCAGGTCATCCAGCCGTTTAACGCCACGAAGGAATTTCTCATCGGACAGGCGCCAGCGGAAGGACACAGACGGGAACAACCCATAACGGTAGTTAGGACCAAAACGAGAGTTACCATCACCACGCAGCGTTGCGTTAATGATGTAACGGTCTTTCAGTAGATTGTATGATGCACCCAGCACCGCACCAATGCTGCGGGTTTGCGTGGTACCGGAAACCACCCGCAGTTCTTCGTTCTGCGTACGGGAACCAACGACTGGTGTATTTAATAATGATGATGCCGTGTTGGAAGTCATGATCTCCTGGTTCACCGTAGTATAGTCGTTGGTGAAGAAGTTGAAATAAGCGCTGACGCTGTGGTTTTCGTTTTTGATGGTTGGCGTGTACGCAAGGCTTGTTTTAGTGGTTACATTGTACACATCAATATCGCCTTCGTAGGCCCGGTTAACAACTGTTTCGGTGCTGGGACGGCCGGTGGCCACCTGCGGCAGAAACGAATTGTTCTTGGTGTTGTTAATGTCGAACTGTACATCAAAGCTCGCTTTCAGTACGCGACGGATGATGTCGTAGTTCATTTGAAAACGAGGCACAATGCGTTCGCCAATAATACCAAACTTTGCCTGCGATGCCATAGCCACCGGGTTGTAAATGCGGGAATAAGTACCCTGCACGTTTGATACCGGTGAAAAATAATTCGGTGTCAGGTTGCCCAGTTCATCGTACTCAAATACACTCATGTTGGGCATTTTAATATAGGCCACACCGCGAATGGCATTGTCGTTCGTACTCATGTAATTGCGGTTCTGATCGGTATGCGTGTAGGCAAGCGATGTAAAGATTTTGATCTTTTCCGAAATGTTGTAATCGAGGTTAATGCGGGTATTGATTCGTTTTAGATCGGTGCCAATGGTTGTTCCCTTTTGATCAAAGAGGCCAACAGAGGCATAATACCTTGCCTTCTCCCCACCACCGTTCATGCTGATGTTATGATCCTGCACATAACCCTGGCGGGAAATCTCTTCAATCCAGTTTGTGTTATTGCTGTAATTGTTATACCAGTAAGGATCGTTCGGATCGTAGTTGAATTCGCGAACGGTTTGAGAATTTAACGTGGTACCCAGGCGGTTCATGAACGCTTCGGGAATCAGTGTTGAATACTGGTCGCCGCTGAGCATGGGAATAGGCTTTGGCAGAAACGACATGGAGCCTTTAAACGTATAGTTGATGGAAGGTTTGCCCTGTGCGCCACGCTTGGTGGAAATAAGTAGTACGCCGTTGGCAGCACGGGAGCCCCAGGCAGATGTGGCGGCGGCATCTTTTAACACGGTAATGTCGCGAATATCAGAAGGTGAAATATTAAGAAGCTGCGCATAGCCCTGTTCATCAGCCGCGCCAAAATTAAAATCACTGGGGATCTCAGTTTCGTAAGGCATGCCATCCACCACAATCAGCGGGTTGCCGGTAGAACTGATGGAGGAAACACCACGAATACGAATGTTCATTGCCGCACCCGGATCGCCGCTGCTTGCTGTGATATCCACGCCGGCCAGGCGGCCCTGCAAGGCCTGGTCAATACTGGCAGCCTGCATTTCTTCCAACTCCCGTGCACTGATTTTTGATGTGGCAAGGGTGTTGTTTTTTTCTTTTACCGATATCAGGCCGTTGTCCACCGTACGGGCAGCCGTAACAACCACCTCACCCATCGATCCGTCAATTTCTTCCATCTGGAAGTTGATCACCGAACGGCCACCAATGGCTTGCGCAGTTGTTTTGTAGCCAATGTGCGAGATTGATATCCGGTTTCGTGGATTTGAAATCTTTAAAACAAAATTTCCTTCAATGTCGGTCTTCGTGCTTTTGATTACCCGGTTGTCGGCATCTACCTCCGTTACCGAAACTTCGGCAACCGGTTTGCTGGTTCCTTTTTCAAGAACCCTGCCCTTCACCATTGCTTCTGCCCTGGTTGCATTGGGTGCGTTTTGCGCCGCCACCTGCCATACGCAAAGACAAAGAAGCGCAAACGTGCAAAAAAAGGTTTGAATATATTTCATGATGTCATCAATGATTAGAGGAAGAGATTATTCGACGTATTTGAGGTAATTGTTGATCAGATGAATGGTAATGCGGTTGCCCAACTGGTTGCTGGAGTTATTGCCAACAACCACCGAAGCCTGCCGGTTGGCCATGTCGGTTAACACCATGGAAGTCCCGGTTTCGTTTCTGACGTTGACCGTACCAAATTCACCCGATACCAATTGAAACAAGCTTTCAGGAGAGCCGCCACCCTGCCCGTCAACTGCATAGGATTTTTTTAGAATGTGGTATTTGATAAACTTCTGCACCTTTTCGATTTCCGCTGATGTGTAGCCGGTGAACTTAGGCGTTACCGTAGTGCCGGAAACCGTACCCGGTAACATATTGTCCCGAATGGCATTTTCAATAGCCGCTTTATTGGGCACAAGGAAGGTGTAAAAAGAACCCGTGGATGCACCGGATGTAAATTCATCGGTAGCCGTGTTGTACAAATCGGTGCTTGTTACATAGCGCCAGAAATAATTGAACTCGGAAGTAGTAGGAGTGCCCAGTCTTTTTAAATAAGTGCCAATAGCAAAGTTGCTGTACTCAAGCGGACGGTTAATGTAATACACCGTACCGTTACGGGCTGTTTTCACACTGTCAACAATGGCCGGTAAATTCAGATCAACGTTGCCCGAACCCTGCACCCGGTTGTTACCAAAGGTTATAAACTCACCGCCATGCGTTTCCGCCGCACTGGTAGTAACAAGGTTGGGAATGTTTCGCGGAACAACATGCAGGTTCAACACACGCAGCAGCCGCACAAGTGCCGAACTGCCGTAGATAGGCGTACCCCCGCCCGGTGGCTCGTACTTCCATTGTTCGTTTACGTTGTTGCTTGCCGTAACATCAACATAATAACCGGCTGCATTCAGCGCCTGGTTGCTTACCAGGAACAAGGTGTATTGCTGCCTTACGTTTGATATAGTAAACTTTAGCTCCTGGCTCAACAGGGCCGTCATCATCGAATACTTCGGATTGAGATAGGCTTTGCCAAATACGCTGCTGAACACATTGGCCTCCTGCACTTTGTTAGTGCCGTAAAAAATACCGTTGCTTAAAATCTTCTTGTCAACAACATTGGCAGCAGCATTAAAGCGGGCCTCTTCGCCAAGAAAATTGAAGGTGCTGGAAAACTTGGATGGCCATACGGCTGTTTGCCAGAGATGCGCATTGACAAAATCGTAAATGATATTAATGGGCAGATCTTCTATCCGTTTGCTGGGATAGTTTTCCAGCAGCACATTGTTGATGTAGGCTTTTAGTGCATCGTTGGTAGGCGCAAACATGCTGTAGGTGTTTGCCTGTCCGTCATTGTCTGTCAGCTTTAAAAAATTCTCATTGTTTGGAGAATAAGCCAGCGCTGCTGCAAACACTTTGGTAAACACCGGGCCCATGCCTGGGTTAAGTGCCTGGAAGCGTTGTGTGGCTCCGGCATTCAGGGCATACTGCACAAGGAAACGATCAAACAATTTTCTGAACTCGCTATACGCTGGATTAGAACCGAGGTATTCATCAAGGCTTGGCAAACTGGTAATGACTTTGTTCACTACGTGAATGATCCCGTTCTCGGCACGGATATTCGTTTCCGTTACCACGGCATCCACCACGTTAAAACCGGTGTATGGCGTGTTGGCGTAAAAATAATTGTAGTCGGCTGCCGAAAGGCCTTTGCCGCTCATGTAGCCGGTGGCAAGTATTGGAATGTACTTGTTGTTGTTATCGGCATCTACAAAGAACGTAGTACCGTTGTTGTTGCGGTTGGATGAAATGATCTTGAGCAGTGTTCCGCTTGTATCCCTGCCATCGTAAACGCCTGTGTAGGCAGCCGTGCGCCGTTTAAAAGCCTGGTCGGGCACCCAGCCTGTGTTGCTTTGAAAATCGTCAATGCGGTCTTTTTCAAACGCATTATACACAAGGCTGTACGTGACTATTTTGCGGCAGGCATCGCTGCTTAGCTGGTCAATGCCGGTTACGCCAATCTCCTTAAAATACACCTGGAAGGCTGAATCGTGGGGCGCAAAAAACGTCCAGTAACCGGCAGCCGACAAAATGGGTTTGTACCCGGCTTTGTCAATAGCCGCCAGCAGGTTTTTAAAGTTGCCTTTTGCTTCCAGTTGCTGGTAAATGGGCGGCTCCAGTGTGTCGGGCCGTTCGTAATATTCATCAAACTTTTTTTTGCACCCGGCAAGCAGCAATACCAGTGCAAACAAACCGACAATGCGTTTCATGTTGCTCATAATTCGATAGCCTTTATCAGGTTCCTTTCGTTGATAATCTTATGTTGTAAAAAGATTGGTCTGGGGGTGTGATGGATTGCGAAAACATAACCGCTTTTGAGCAGCACCGTTCAGTTATGATAAAATTTCTGTGGGAGAAAAGCAGCCAGCGAAATCTTCTCATACAGCAAATAAGCAAGTTTTATATTCAGCAATCGCAGTTTTACGCCGTTCTCTTTCGGCAAGTCTAAAGTAGTTATTCGTCAAAAGAAACTATCCTGAAGCATCCTGAAAGATTCACGAATATTTAACCCGGCTTTAAACTTCTTCTGCAAAGGTTTGCGTAAAGCATTACGCTTTTAAGTCCCTTTTTATTAAACACTCAACGCCTGTGCAACAGAATAATACTGTAGCTGGATCAAAGTATTCGGTACCGCCTTCTTATTCCACGCATTGTGTACAGCCAACGCGGCACCTAACGATGTTGCCTGCGCCATGGAGGCAGCATAAATTTCCATTTGCGGAAAGGCTGCCGCCAGCAGGTTCATGTAGATGCTGTTTTTGCTGAAGCCGCCGTCAACAAACAATCGTTTTGCCGAGGAGCCGTTCAGCACCAGTTGCGTTGACCGGATCTGCTGCGCCATGATGTCGAGCATCAGCTGGTGATACGCTTCTTCATACGACGCATAAGCAGAAAGATCCCTGTCTGCAAAGCAAAGTCCCTTTGCGTCTTTCCCCTGCTTTTGCAAGCGATCAATGGTCTCCGGGTTAAATTCAACAAACCGGTATTTAATCGCATCCTGGTGAAAAAAATCGGCAAGACGTTTTATCGCTTCTTCGTGTTCGTTGCCGGCAAACAGCCGCGATGCCTTTACCTGTTTGCCCTGATAGTTTAAATAGCAAAGGCAATCTTCTTTTAGTTCCTCCGCTGTTAAAGGAGTATCATTAAATGGATTCAGGCTAATGCACCAGGTGCCGGTTGATAACAAAACAAAGGGCTCGTTGAAATTCACCATGTAAGGAATGAGCGCAGCGGAACTATCATGCAGTCCTGTTCCTACCAAATAATTTGTTCCGGGGAAACTGGCCTTGCAAACTTCGTTGTAAGCACAGAGCGGCGCCAGTTTTGAGTCTACACTTTCCCTTCGTACCCATTCGTGGTAACCGTTTTCGATAAAGTCCCAAAGATTGGTATGGCAACCAATGCTTGTAATATCCGAACAGGCTTTCCCGGAGATGAGGTAACTTAAATACTGCGGCAGGTGCAGCGAGTATTTGATCTTTTGAAACAACTCCGGCTTTTCATATTTCAACCGGTATAGTTGCATGCCGGAGTTCAGGCTTCCCAATACCGGCGATGCACAACGAAGCGAAAACGCTTCCTCACCACCATAATTGTTGTAAAACTGTTGCAGCAACTCCTGCGGATAAGCTTTCAGGTAATTGTACAACGGCGCAACCGGAGATCCTTCTTCATCCAGGTGAACAAAAGATGCACCATAAGCTGAAAAATTAAGGGCCTTAACAACGAATTCTTTTTTGCCAAATACATGCCGTAGCGAATCGAATACGGACAAGCGAAGGCTTTCGATGTTTTCGCAAGGATCGCCATCTTCATCCACCGTTTCTAAAAAACGGGCAGACCGTTCGTACACAATGTTGTACTGCTGATCGAAGAGGAACAGTTTTTTGTTGGTTTTGCCAACATCAAAAATTGCTATGACGGGTTGTGAACGCATGTGGTGAGTTGTGAGTGGTTAGTGGTCAGTTGTGAGAGGCGATGTATTGCACTCATCATTCACAACTCACCACTCACGATTACAATCCAGTGGCTACGGATTTTAGGCCTCGTTGTTTAACAAGTGCTTCCCGAAGCTTTTGTTCGCGGTAAAAACTTAATGGTTGCAAAGCACCACCGGCTCTCAGTCTTGCTTCGGCTACCAACGGACGCACATCCGTGCGGTAAGCCTGTTGTAAGATTTCCTGCGCTTTTGCCACATCGTTTTCTTCTCTTGCTGCTTCCAGCGCTTTGGCATCCACCAGCAATGCCTGTGCGTAGGCAAGCTGAATGGCTTCTACCGATTGCAGCAAATCTTCCAGCGGATCTTTTACGTTGTGCGACGCATCAATCATCCAGCCCAAATCGGTTGCATGGTTCATGCCTTTGGCATCCATGCCTTCTACCAGCTCGTTGAAAATTAAAAACAGTTGGTATGGGTTTATCGACCCAACGGTGAGATCGTCGTCGCCGTATTTTGAATCGTTGAAATGAAAGCCGCCAAGTTTGCCTTCCATCAGCAACAGCGATACAATTTGTTCGATGTTGGCATTGGGGAGATGATGGCCAAGGTCAACCAGCGTGTAGGCTTTTTCGCCCAGCTTTTGCGCATACAGCAGCGACTGTCCCCAATCGCCTACCGACATGGAATAAAAGTTGGGTTCAAACGCTTTGTATTCCACAAACATTTTCCAGTCATCAGGAAGTGCCGCATAAATTTCCTGCAGGCTTTCCAACGTGTTTTGAAACGCTTTGCGGAAGTTCAGTTGGCCAGGGAAAGAAGAACCATCTGCCAGCCAAACCGTGAGTGATTCGGAGCCAAGTGCAATGCCTTGTTTGATTACTTCGATATTGTGTTCGATGGCTTGCCTGCGAACGGCTTTGTCCACGTGCTGCAGCGAACCAAATTTGTAACTATGCTTTTGATCTTTTTGGTCTTGAAACGTGTTTGAATTTACTGCATCAAAGCGCAAACCGTTTTGTGCCGCCAGTGCTTTAATGGCTGAAGGATTTTCGGGGATATCCCACGGAATATGAAGCGAAATAGCGCCGCTCGATTGGTTCAACGCATGCAGCAATCCTACATCTTCAATTTTTTCTTCCAAACTCCTGGGTTCACCCGGACCGGAAAAACGTCCAAAACGTGTGCCGCCTGTGCCCAAAGCCCACGAGGGAATGGCAATCTGGAAATCGATCAGTTTTTGAAGAACATCCTCAATGTTATTAACATCAGAAGCCGCAAATTCAAAACGGCGTTGGTGATCTGCCTGCAAGGCACTGTTGGCTTCCTCTATTTTGTATTTCTCAACCAGCATAATCAATCAATCGTTTTAAGGGAGATAGAAAACTTCTTTTAGCGGAATACTTATCGGGGAGTTGTCATCGTTGGCTTCCATAATATCGGCCATGTACTTCCACCAGCGCTGCATCACTTCCTGCTGCGGTAAGGTATCTAAATTTTCCGGATCGGTGATGGCTAAAACGCCAAACAAACTGTTGGTGCTTTCATCCAGAAAAATGGAATACTCACTGATGCCTTTTTCTTTCAGCAAGGCCTGCAGTTCCGGCCATATTTCGTCGTGCCGTTTTTTGTATTCTGCTTCCTTGCCAGGAAACAGTTTCATTTTGAAAGCAACTCTTTTCAAAGCGTTTGGAGTTTGGGGTTTGGCGTTTGGAGTTGTCGTGGAAATGCAAAATACTTTTTGCTGTTTGTCCTACTTAAAATTGTCTGGTGTATTCGACCTAAACAACCCAAATACCAAACTCCAAACGCCAAACAAAATTTATCTGACAAATGCAGTAGCCACACCGCCGTCAACATTCAATACGTTTCCGGTTGATTTATTGAGCAGGCCGCCAACAAAGGCAAAGCAGGCAGCCGCAATATCAT
>DATKHJ010000351.1:0-4223 GCA_035510335.1 Flavisolibacter sp.
GCCCTCTTCGCCGGTATTGGCGAGGAGCTTTTCTTTCGTGGCATTTTGCAACGCCTGCTTATTAAAAGCACCCGCAACGCCTGGGTGGGCATTCTGCTCACCGCCATTATTTTCTCGGGTTTTCACATGCAGTTTTACGGCTTTTTGCCACGGCTTTTTCTGGGTGCCCTGCTGGGCGCCATTTACTGGTACAGCGGCAGTTTATGGGTGGCCATCCTGGTGCATTTTTTATACGATGCTGTTGGTGTAACCCTCATACATTATAACCCGCAGATGCTGCAGAACGCCAATGAAACCATCATCAAAGGCGAGTGGCAACTGCTGATGGGTGCAATGATCAGTCTTGCGTTAACATTCGCCCTTTTGCAGCAAATGCAAAAGCGGTCGGTGGCAAGCTACGAGGCAGTGTATAACGATGAACTTCCCAAACAAACCGACGACTTCAGCTTTTAAATTCTGACATGGCCTTTAACGTACAAACCTTCAAGACAAGAGCCCTCACGGCAGTGATTTTTGTGGCGGTGATGATGGTGGGATTGCTGTGGAATACCTGGGCGTTTTTCCTCCTGTTTTCCCTTGTGCATTTTGGCGCCTGGATGGAGTACCAGAAACTGGTGGAAGCGTTCAATCCCGATTACAAAAACATCATTCCTTTTCACCGCTACGGGATTATGGTAGCCGGCTGGTGCCTGCTGCTTTTTTTCACCAACGAGGAACTGGCCATTGGGACCATCCGCTTAACGGAAGCAGGCTTATGGCTTGGCTTGGCATCAATGATTATTATTCCACTGGTGGTTGTGCTGGAATCGAAAGCAGTGCTTGTGAAAAACCTGAGCTATTCTCTTTTTGGGCTGTTGTACATCTCGCTTTCGCTGGGGCTCCTGATTGGCATTCGTACCCTCTACGGTGTAGAAACCGAAGGCCGCGGCGATTTAGGAAAAGCCTTAACCTTAACCCTCATCTTTTCTATCTGGATCAACGACACGATGGCCTACATTGTTGGTTCGTTTATTGGCAAAACGCCGTTCTCCAAAATCTCTCCAAAGAAAACCTGGGAGGGCACAGGCGGCGGTGCCATTCTTTGCGTGATAGCCATGGCCTTTATTGGCCATGCACTTGGCTTAAGTTATGTGAACGCGGCCTGCATTGCAGCCATTGCAGCTATCACCGGCACGCTTGGCGACCTGTTTGAAAGCAAGCTTAAACGCATGGCAGGCGTTAAGGACAGCGGCTCCTTCATGCCGGGGCACGGTGGTTTCCTCGACCGTTTTGACTCGCTGTTGTTTGCTGCTGTAGCGGTCTGGATTTACGTGGTGATTGCGGTAAGATGATGGCTTCTTCTTACTTGTGTATTTTGAGAGTGGCCCCGTTTTTAACCGTAATTGTAGCCCCGGTATTCAGTTGAATTGACCGGCAATGAGCATTGTCTGATACAACAACAATGTTTGTACTGATTAATACATTGGTGTTGGTATCCGGCACAGCTCCTCCATTCCAATTGGCGGCGTTATTCCAGTTACCGCCCGACGGACCAATCCATTTCGTACTTGGTGGTGTATTGATGACGGAAAGCAGCGCATTTTTAATGACAGTAGCACCTGCCGCATTTGGGTGCGAATAGGCATCGGGGTCTGGTGGGTTGCCAATAAAAAGACTCGGCTGGTTATAGGTAACAGAGTACACATCGCAAAACTTTGTGTTGAATGCCTCTGCCGTGGTTTTGAGAATGTTGTTGAACGCCATGTGCTGGTTGAAAAAAGCGGTGCTACTGTTGTCGTAAGAAGTCCAGGCAAGGTTGCAGAGTAGTATATCCTGCGCTGTATAAGATGTACGCAGGCCCTGAACAACTGTGGTCAGTGCATCCTGGAATTGCTGGTTGGTACACCTTCCTACATCGTTGATACCAATATACACAACGTATTTTCCATTGCTCCGAACATAACTGGTATATCGGTTGACAACGGGGTTATTACCACCCGCCACCGTTAAAGTGCTACCACTGATTCCGCCGTTTACTTCCGTTACACCCAGTTCACCGGAAAGCTGGGTTGCATAGCGTTCGTTTACATTACTTAACAGGTAGCCAGCCGTAATGCTGTCGCCAAGAAAAGAAAGATTGTTGAATGTGGGCCTTGGCATACAGCTGGCGAAGAGCAGGTGCAAGACGCAAAGAAAAAAAGAGCGTTGAGCAGATTTCAAAAATTTCATTGCAGTCAGCAGGATTGGATATGAAAGGTAAAGTTTTTTCGGCAGGCAGAACGCCTGGATTAAAGAGGAGGCAAGAGGCAAGATCCATAAGCCATGATTCAAGATTGGTTTTCCTTTACGCTTTACCAGCGCCTTCTTGCGCATTAACTAATGCATCACTTTTCTATAAATAAAGATTAGCGCAAGACAGCGCCTGCAGTATCTCCCACTTAAAGCCGTTGGTAAGAAAGTATTTGCAAAAACGTTCGTGAAAATTGTAACACCCAAGAAAATAAGAAAAGAAAAATACCAGCCCACCTTTACTGACTTTCCCTTGTGCGCTGGCCCTGCCGCATACGCGGAGCGATTATGGCGGCATTGAACTTTTAGCTCCACCTTTTCTTTCAAGAGAAAAGGTGGAAAGGAAAAGAACGAAACCTGTCAGCCCACCTAAAAACAAAAAAAGCCCTGGTATCAACCAGGGCCCTGTTATCCTCTATTAATCAATCTTATTTCATCATTTTCACCAGGCTGCGTTCGCCATCGGCTACTACTTCCAGCAGGTAAGTGCCCTTTGGCAGTTCCCGATCAAGCGGCAGTGTAAAGGTGGTGCTGCCCTTTTGAACTGTGATGTTCTTAGTAAACAGTTTGGCACCCGACAGTGCATACACCTGGATGGTTGCGGCACCAGCCTTGCCGGCGTTAATGCGCAATGGCAGGGAAGAAGCAATTGGGTTCTGCAGCAGTTCGGCCTGCAGCGCTGATTTTTCAGCCGCTTGCAACTTCACAACGCCGGAGTAGCTCACGGTGCCGTTGGTGCTCACCAGCTTCAGGCGGTAGTAACCAAGGTTGCCGGTTACATCGGTAACGGCATAGTTTTCTTTCCCGTTTTTGCCGGTGGTTTTTACCTGCGCAACAGCAGCAAACACACGTCCGTCGGCACTCTTCTCTACATCAAAATAGGCGCTTTCTTCGTTCTGGCCCACGCTCCACTGCAGCTGAGTTTTGTTGTTAGCCACCGTGCCGTTAAACGACAGCAGTTTTACCGGCAGGGTAGTAGGCGCAAACGCCTCCATACGGCCCAGGAAGGGGAAGTAGTTTACTTGTCCATCGGTCATTTCAGCTGCCGTTACAATCAGTTGTCCGTTAATGGAGTTGGTGCTCGACTTAGTAACTGTAGCCATCGGTGCCAGAACGGTGCCTTGCACGGTGTTGCTACCGCCGATAATAAGATTGTGTGCAACCGTGCCGGCCGACAAATGCCACACGATATAATGGTTTGCGCTGTCGGCAAGACCTGCAATGTTTGGAGGCGTCCAGGTGTAACCATTGGGAACAACCACGTTGAATACAACAGGAGTGCTGCTGGATGGTGTACCGGCAAACGTTAAGGTACCTTGCGTTGCCAATGCTGTCAGCTGTGTTGCAGACATTTGAACAAAGTTGATTTTGTTGGGCGCAAGCGTAATTGTAGGATTGATAGTAGCCGGCATTGAAAGTTTTACCACTTCGGTAATGGAAACCGCGTAGGCGCCGTAGTAGTTAATAGCCCCCGAAAGTTGGTTAAACCAAGTGTAGGCAGCATTAAAATCCAGCCCGCTGGCAACTACCGCAGAGCTGGCCGTTTGTTGCTGCTGCAGTTCCAACCCTTCGCTGCTTTCCAATGAAGTAGCACACGAAGCTGCTTTCTTCTTTACTTTAAGGTTTGTTACTGTGCCATTGCAATCCTTGTCAAAGAGTAACTCGGTCGTATCGATATGCAGGCGCACAAGACCGCGGTTAATCGTGGTTTTCCCTCCTTTGAGCCTGACTTTGCCGCCAACAATAAGGCTATAATTGCCGTTGTCATTATTACGGCTGGAGGGATAATAGCCTGTGTGGCTGTTGGCAACCGAAGCGGTGCCGGTTAGTTCAAAGTCGCCGCCAAAAGCTACGGGGCCCTGAATTTGGCCGCCTTTGGCTTTGAATTCTTTTTTGGTGATGATGTTGAATCCCTGCGCCTGGCTAAGTGGGTTGCCGGTATAAGGATTATAAAT
>DATKHJ010000352.1:0-10120 GCA_035510335.1 Flavisolibacter sp.
GGCGCATACTGCATGGACTGGAGCAGTTTTATGCGTTCCATGTGCCGGAGTTTGGCACCTTGCGAACGTTACCGGTGTTGCGGGAGATTATGAGTTAATCAGTGCAGCACGTTCTTAACAACTAAGTTTGTTTCATCCAACAAAACTACTCCCGGCTTCTTTCCTTTTTCAAAGCTGCCTAATGCATTGTCAAACCCCAATGCTTTTGCTCCATTACTGGTTGCCCAACCTAACATTTCCTCCAACGGAATGGCAGGAAAATGCTGTCGGATTGTTTTTATCTCATCCAGCACATTCAAGCTCCAGTTGCTGGCCAGGCTATCTGTACCCAACACAATGTTGCAACCACCCTTCCTGAACAGTTCAACCGGCGGCATCACACCTTCAATGTATTGGTTGGCGTTGGGGCAAAGACAGAAAAAGGTTTGGGGTTTGGTGTTTGGGGTTTGGGGGTTCCCTAATTGTCGATTGTCGATTGCTGATTGCCGGTTTATAAAATCGATGTCCTCCTGTTTGGTAAACGTGTTGTGAACAAGAAGAATCCGCTCAGCTCCAGCTAATTTTTCGTAGTACGATTGCAGGCTGCTTTTTTGGGTGGGAATGTGATGCGAATTATCAATCTTCATCAACTCGTACATGCGTTTAAAATCGCCGGTGCCATGCAAAAAAAATGCATCTTCATGCGCCGTTTCCTGGTTGTGAATGGAAACCGTTTTGTTTTGAAAATGCGGCTGCAGCTGTTGCCATAATTCGTTTGAAACAGAGTAAGGCGCATGCGGAACAATAGCGGTGTTTGAAACAAATTGCCGATTGCCGGTTGCCGGTTGACGGTTAAACGCATCTAACAAATCCTTCGCCCTTTCAAACCTTGCCTGCGACAGCGAAGGCAGCCAACCGCTGGCTTCAATAAAATTGTAGTAATGAAGCGTCGCTTTTTGCTTCTGCGGAATGGTGGAAGCATTGTTACAGATATCGCCAACGGCTACAATTCCGTTCTTTATCATTTCTTCTTCCGCATCGGCTATAGCCTGTGCAATGGCTTCTTCCGATGCAACCCTTTCTGTCACCACTTTAAATACAAAATCAACCAGCCCGGTTCGTTCAGGAATCCTTCCCTTCATGTGGCTCAGCTCAAGGTGACAATGGCAGTTTACGAGCCCGGGTGTCAGTATGCCTGTCAAATTTTCAATGTTGCCACCGGCGCTTTCGGCGGGTATCAGCTCTTCAATCACACCATCTTCGGTGGTTATCAACACCTGGTTGTAAAGAAACCGGTAGCCATCAAAAATTTTATCAGCCGCAAACTTTCGCAACGCCATAGGCGCCGAAAATACAGCCTTCCCGCTAGCGATACATTCCTAAATTTGCTGCCTAATTTCTACCATGCTCGACAAACTGGAAGCCATAAAGGCACGATTTGATGATTTGGGAGTGGCACTGACCAATCCGGAGATTATTGGCGACAATAAAAAGTTTGGACAACTATCCAAAGAATACCGCAGCCTCGAAAAATTTGTGATGGCGCACAAAGACTATGTAAAGCTGCTGGAAGACATTGATTTTTATAAAGAAGCGCTGAATGGCACCGATGAAGAAATGCGGGAACTGGCCAAATCCGAACTTCCCGGCACAGAGGAAAAGCTGGTAAAGCTGGAAAGCAACATTCGCCAGATGCTGATTCCGAAAGATCCGCAGGATGACAAAAATGCCATTCTGGAAATTCGGGCCGGTACGGGTGGTGATGAAGCCAGTTTGTTTGCCGGCAACCTGGCCCGCATGTACATGCGCTATTGTGAGCGAAAGGGTTGGAAGACAGCTATTTTATCGGAAACAGAGGGCACTGTGGGTGGGTACAAAGAAGTGCAAATTGAGGTAACCGGCGATGATGTGTACGGCACCCTGAAATTTGAAAGCGGTGTTCACCGCGTGCAGCGGGTGCCCGATACAGAGGCCAGCGGCCGCGTACACACCAGTGCTGCCACGGTGGCTGTCATGCCCGAAGCCGAAGAGGTGGATTTTGAATTGAAAGAAAGCGATGTAAAAATGGAAACGGCCCGAAGCGGTGGTGCCGGCGGACAGAACGTGAACAAGGTGGAAACCAAAGTGTTGTTAACGCACATTCCAACCGGCACGGTGGTGATTTGCCAAACCGAACGTACCCAGTTGGCCAACCGCGAAAAGGCCATGCAAATGCTGCGTACACGGTTGTACGAAGAGCAGGTACGCAAGCAGGAAGAAGAAATTGCAAGGCATCGTAAAAGTCTGGTTAGTACCGGCGATAGAAGTGCCAAAGTGAGAACCTATAACTATCCGCAGGGACGTGTAACCGATCATCGCATTGGCTTGACGTTGTACAACTTGCAGGAAGTAATGGATGGGTATATAGATGAATTGATTGACGCTTTGCAGTTTGCAGAGAATGCGGAAAAAATGGCCAGGCAGAATTAAGTTGTAGAGCAAATTTCACGAGCTGTTTGCTCCGCCATTTTGAAAAGTTCATAAGGTTTGTCACGACAAAGCCATCAACTAAGGGAAACACTTAGTGCTGGCAATTTTACTCGCCTAAAAAAGATTGAATTCTATCTTTGGCATAATCTTTTCTAACTTTAGAATACACAATCGCTCTTTACAAGATAGTTTTTACGAAAGTCGACTTTTAGATTCAGTTAACATTTCAGTTGAAACTATTGGCAACATATTTGCGTTATTAAGATTAGTTCTTCTCACATAAAGCAGTCAATTTTCTCATAAGCAGTTAGTTTTGGTTGCGACCCCTGTTTCTACAGGGGTCTATTTTTTTATATACCCCTGCCAAAACAAAATGCCTGCAACGGCACCTGCCATATCAGCGGCAACATCCCCCATATCAAACGAACGGTTGGCAATCAAGTAGTGCTGAACTAGCTCCACTCCCAAACCATAAAACAAAGCTCCTAACAAAAGAAACCAGGAATATTTCTTTGCCGCCGGCAAGAAGAAACGCCACAGGAAAAGAAGCAAGGCAAAAAAGCCAAAGTGTACCCATTTGTCAAACTGAATGTCATTGAGCCATGTTTCTTTCGGCAAGGCCGAACCGGGTAAAAAGAACAGCACAGAAATAACAAGCAGCCAGGCAATGGCCAATGGCTTTGCATACTTTGTAATGATAGTCAGCATGGTACAAATAAAAGAAATGATTTTGGTCTCGGGAATTGGGTTGCTGTCGTAGTTCACACCATTGCAGCAGAACGCTGTTAGCGGAGTTGGATTTCACCCAAACAGTTTTCCATCATATAATGAAATAAGAATTTCAATTTTAAGCTCTGAGCATAACCTTAAAAGTTCTAGAGGCAAATGCAAACCTTCAACGGCTAATTCACCTGTAGCAACTTTTGTATTGTAGCCATAATCTATTTCCCAAATTATGTCAGGTATTGCGTCTTTAAGTTCAACCAACTGAACCCGGTTTGTAGTAAGAAAGGCAATGGTGTCTGTCACTTGACCGTTGAAATCTTCAAAGTCCTTATCTGTAATGTCAATGAGAAAATCTGTTCTTTTACCTTTTGCGGCTTTCAATTCTAATTGCAACTCGGAAGACTTTAAGGGTAAGTCGTTCTCTATTGAAGTGTATCCTCTCAAAACTGTGCTCATAAGATTTGCTAAATTATTTCTGCTAACTCTTCAGTTAAGTAGACAAAAAACCCAATCAGCAACTGATCGGGTTCAGAAGAATAAGGGCAGAAAGCTTTCGCCGCCACTTGTCATTCACCACTTGTCTTTCTGCTAGTTATATTTAAACGGCGTCACCATTTCAAAAGCCGGAATGTTGACTTCGAATAATTCTTTTGTGTGCAGGTTTTCCATCTGGTAAGCGCCGTGCATGCGTCCCATTTCGGTGTGCAGGTTACAACCACTTACATACTGGTATTCTTCGCCGGCACTAATCACCGGCTGCATTCCCACTACACCTTCGCCTTCTACTTCACGAAAGCTGCCGTCCGAATCGAAAATATGCCAGTGGCGGCTGTGTAGTTTTACCGGGAAAGAATTATGATTTTCAATCGTTATACGGTAAGCAAACATAAACTCCGATTGCAATGGGTTGCTGTAGTCTTGCTGATAGAATGTCTCCACGCTTACCTTAACGCCTTCCGATATCATGCTAACCATACAATACGATTTTTGCTAAATATAAAACAAGTTTGTTGCCACAAATAGCCACGCATTTTTTTTGTGGAATCAACGCACGATAGCGGCCTATTTTTGCGCAACTTTAACCACAAAATGACCATTTATGAAAATAGCAGTAGCCAAAGGCGATGGAATCGGACCGGAAATCATGGAAGCCGTACTCTCCATATTTGATGCAAGCAAAGCCGCTTTGCAGTACGAATATGTAGAGATGGGGAAATGGGTCTTCGATAAAGGGTTTAGCAACGGTATGACGCCGCAGGCGCAGCAAACCATTGAAGAACTGGGCATCCTGTTCAAAGGCCCGATGGAAACCCCCAAAGGCAAAGGCGTAAAAAGCGTAAACGTTACGGCCCGCAAAACCTGGAACACCTACGCTAACAACCGTACGTTTCAGTCGCTGCACGGCGTTGATACAGTTTTCAGCAAAGCAGGCATTCCCATTGACCTGACGATTGTGCGGGAAAACATTGAAGATACATACGGCGGTATTGAACACATGCTAACGCATGATGTGGCGCTCAGCCGCCGTTTCATCACCCGTCCAGGCAGCATGCAGGTCATTCGCTATGCGTTTGAAATGGCCAGGAAGAAAAAGGCTCGTCGCATTACCTGCGGACACAAGGCCAATATTATGAAACTCACTGATGGCTTATTCCTAGAAGTGTTTTATGAAATTGCCAAAGAATACCCCGAACTGGCTGCTGATGATAAAATTGTAGATGACCTGGCCATGCAACTAGTGGTAAAACCCGACCAGTTTGACGTGATTGTGATGACCAATTTGCAAGGCGATATTATTTCTGATTTGTGTGCAGGCCTTGTTGGCGGATTGGGCTTTGCACCTTCGGCAAACATTGGCGATCATATTTCCATTTTCGAAGCCGTACACGGAACAGCCCCTGACATTGCCGGAAAAGGCATTGCCAACCCCACTGCTCTTTTGTTGAGCGGTTTGTCGTTGTTAAGACATCTTGGCTTAACAGAGAATGCGGCTACTATTGAAAACGCCTTGCTTTATACGTTGGAACAGGGCATACGCACCGGCGATTTTGGTGACAGAAGTAAGCCTGCATTAAATACAAAACAGTTTGCAGAAACTATCATTTCCAACTTTGGAAAAACGCCGCAGCATGGCGCAAAAGAAGTGATTCCGAATAAACCCGGCACACCGGCACCGTTTAAGCTGGAGCACAACTCCATGATGGAATCCAAAGAACCACAACAGGAAAAAATTTCAGGTGTTGACATGTTTATTGAAAGCAATGAGCAACCAGAAATCATTGCGCAAAAAAGCCAGCACCACGGTGGTGTAAAGTTCAAGTTGCTGAACATCAGCAACCGCGGTACGCAGGTATGGCCAACGGGCTCGAAGTACACAAATCTTGTGAACCAGTATAACCTTCGCTTTGAATCGTTAAACGACAACGGTTTAACCCAACAGGATGTGATTGGGCTGTATGTAAGCCTGAGCGCTGATTACAAAGTGTGTTCACTGGAATTGCTGAATATGTGGGGAGAGAAGAAGGGATATAGTTTAGCGCAGGGGCAGTAAGGGAGCGATATTGGGATATTGAGATAATAGGATATTTATTTTCCTAAAAAATAAAAATGGCTTCAAGACTATGCCTTGAAGCCATTTTTGTAGGAGACAATATCTCAATATCCTATTTCATCATCCAATGCGTTTTGCATTCTTATACCCATTCTTCTGCAGCCACTGCAGCACTTTATCGCGTTGATCGCCTTGCACAATAATCTCGTTGTCTTTTGCGGAGCCGCCGGTTCCGCAAAAGTTTTTTAAGGCTTTGCCAAGTGTTTGCAAATCTTCATCGGTGCCTACAAAGCCCTCTACCAGGGTAACGGCCTTGCCACCGCGTTGCTTTGTTTCCAGTTTAATCTTCAGCTTTTGCTGTAGTGGTGGTAAGGTTTCCGCCGCCGGACCGTCTTCGTGTTCGAAATTAAAATTCGGATCGGTGCTATACACAAACCCGTGTTTATCGCTTTTGTTTTTTTTACTCATTCTTTGCGTTTAAATTAAAATCCATCAAATTTTACACATCCCAAAAATCCCGGTTCAGACGATCACTGCTTTCAAACTCAAATCCAGGCTCTTTGCCTGGTGAATCAATCCGCCAACGCTTACATAATCCACACCGGTGGCAGCATACGCTTCAATGGTTTCCAGGTTAATGCCGCCGCTGGCTTCTGTTTCAAATGCATCGTCAATTAAATCCACAGCCACCTTCACCTGCTCCGGCTGAAAGTTATCCAGCATCACCCGAAACACTTTGCCTTTGCCTATTTGCAAAACCTTTTTCACGTCATCAATGCTTCTTGTTTCCACTTCTATTTTCAGATTGGGCTGATAAGCCTGCACATATTCGTGTGCTCTCGAAATAGCCGCTTCCAGACCACCACTGTAATCAATGTGGTTGTCTTTAAGCATAATCATATCAAACAGCCCAAACCGGTGATTTACACCGCCGCCAATGCGTACTGCTTCTTTTTCCAGCAGCCGAAAATTAGGCGTTGTTTTACGGGTGTCCAGCAGTTTGGTTTTATAACCTTTCAGCTTATCGGTATACTGCCTGGTTAGGGTAGCGATACCGCTCATACGCTGCATGCAGTTCAGCACCAGGCGTTCCAATTGCAAAATGGTATGCACAGCTGTTTCTACTTCAAACGCTACCTCGCCGGCTTTCATTTCTTCACCATCCGCTTTGTGGGGAACAAAAACTGTGTCGGGCTCTTTAATCCGGAAAGCCTTTTCTGCTACATCCATACCGGCCAGAATACCGTCCTGTTTAATCTTTAATACCGCCTTGCCTTTTACATTGGCTGGAATGCAGCAAAGGGTAGAGTGATCGCCACTGCCAACATCTTCCTGCAAAGCCGCATCAATCAACTGGTATAATCGTGCATCAAAATCTGTCATAGTCTTGCAAATTTAACCGCAGATTAGTTGGACGGGAAATGGATTGCCATAGATTATGAATCCAATACCTGACCTGGTAATTTCAATCCTCTTTTTATTGGATAGTTCATTAAAACCCTGCCAACCTGTAAATAAAAAGCGGCAGATGTTGAATCTGCCGCCACTGTTAGTGAACTAAAAATATCCAGCTAATCTGTTTTCAATCCAATTAATCCGCGATTACATCTGCTGAAAGCGAATTTCTTTCACATACTGTTTGCCGTTCTTCTCGGCAAGGAAAAAGGTTGTGCGGTAATTGCCCGATTTAGTTAGCAGTGTACCAATGCAAAACTTGTTTCCACCATTGTCGCCTTTGTGTTTTACGTCAAAGTCTTTCACACTGTTGTTGCCGAAGAAATCCTGCAAAATCACGGCCGCCTGCTGCCGGCTGTAATTGTCGGTTTTTGAGGGCAGCGATAGTTCAATATTGTTGTCAACGAATTTTGATAATTGGGTTGCATTTCCACTGCGTAATGCATTGATGACATCGTCAATTCCGCTTGCCTGTGCAAATGCCGCCACGGCAAACAATAACGTAGCGCAGGTAAGTGTAACGATCTTTTTCATATTAACTTTTTTGATTTGGCCTGCTAAGAGCGAATAATATGCCATAAAGCAGAGGATGTTTTAACCGGACTAAAATAAACAAAACCTTTACGAATGGTATAGATTTGCAGCCCACAAACATGATTATGACGCCGAACCGTAAAGTTATCCTGTTGATTATGGATGGTTGGGGCTTGGGAAAAGTTCCTTCTTCCGATGCGATTCAGAACGCCAATGCGCCTTTTGTTTCATCGCTCTACAGCCAATATCCCAACACTACCTTAACAACCTGCGGCGAAGCCGTTGGGCTGCCCGAAGGGCAAATGGGTAACTCCGAAGTAGGCCACCTGAATCTTGGCGCCGGCCGTATTGTTTACCAGGAATTGCAGCGCATTAACGTTGCCATTCGCGAGGGTGAGCTGGCGCAGAACGAGACGCTGTTGCAATCAATTGCGTATGCCAAACATTCCGGCAAGCCGCTACACCTTTCGGGCCTTGTGAGCGACGGTGGTGTGCATTCGCATATAAACCACCTGAAGGCACTGCTTGACATTTGCAAACGGCACAATGTGCCAAATGTGTTTGTGCATGCATTTACCGATGGCCGCGATACCGATCCCAAAAGCGGCCTGGGTTTTATTACTGAACTGGAAGAACATATCAAAGCATCTACAGGTACCATTGCCAGCGTTAGCGGAAGGTACTATGCCATGGACCGCGACAATCGCTGGGAAAGGGTAAAACTGGCTTACGATGCCATGGTGAAAGGCGAAGGCCGTGTAGCACTCAGTGCCATTGAAGCCATTACGCAATCGTACCAGGAAAATGCAACCGATGAGTTTATCCGCCCAACGGTAATTACTCACGAAGATGGTTCGCCAATAGCGACCATTAAAGATGGCGATGCCGTAATTTGTTTCAACTTCCGCACCGACCGCTGCCGCGAAATTACCAAGGCGCTTACGCAGATGGAATTTCCACAACAGGAGATGAAGCCACTGCAACTGCATTACACCACCATGACGGAATACGATGCGACGTTCAACAATGTGCATGTCATCTTCGAAACAGATAACCTGAACAACACCTTGGGAGAAATCATTGAGCAAAATGGGTTGAAACAGATCCGCATTGCAGAAACGGAAAAATATCCGCATGTAACCTTCTTCTTCAGCGGCGGAAGAGAAAAACCGTTTGAAGGCGAGCAACGCATCATGGTTCCTTCACCCAAAGTGGCTACTTACGATTTGCAGCCTGAAATGAGTGCACCGGAAATTACCAACGCCATTGTAACAGAAATCAACAAAGGCGAAGTGCATTTCGTTTGCCTGAATTATGCTAACGCAGACATGGTGGGCCACACCGGCGACTGGAAGGCTGTAATTAAGGCTGTGGAAACGGTTGATGCCTGCGTACAGCGGGTGGTTACCGCAGCGCTGGAAAACGGTTACACAGTTTTCTTAACCGCCGACCATGGCAATGCCGATTACATGATTAACGAAGACGGCACGCCAAACACAGCGCATTCCTTAAACCCAGTTCCGTTTTTCATTATCGACAGGGAATGGAAAGGTGAGATTAAACCGGGAAAGCTGGGTGATCTTGCACCAACCATTCTTTCCATGATGGGCCTTACACCGCCAAAAGAAATGAGTGGCGACATATTGGTAGCTTAGATTTCTTATCATTGTGCCGTGAGGAACCGCCAACTATTTGCTGCTTTATTGGGCATCATTCTGCTGTTGCCCGTTCTTGCCATTGGCGTTTTGCAAATCGGACAGGCCTACATTAAAGCAACCCGCGAGGAAAGATTGGAAACAGAAGACCTGGTAACTGTTGTTTTACCGGCCGGCAAAGTAGTGTGGGAAGAAGCCGAAAGAGAACTTTGGGTTGGTGATAAAATGTTTGATGTATCGTCTTACAAAATTTTTGATGGCTTTTATCATTTAACCGGCGCTTTTGACGACCACGAAACGGAAATTGCAGGCTCCTTACTGCACGTTATTTTTTCCGGCAAAACAGCCAACCTTTTGCAATTGCTGTTGCTGTTACAATGTTTTTCGTTTGCCTTCCTTCTTCTGCATCTTGCGTTGATTTGTTTCGGCAATCAACGTCGCGTTTCGTTTTATTCCGGGCAACTTTTCTTCTTGCCCAAACTGGTTTTAGGCCCGCCGCCGCGGCAATAAGTATTCGCTACAAAACCACTTATTGATTGTTCCAAAAACCAAAATTTTACATGAAAAGATTTTTATGCGTTAGCGCATTGCTGTCGCTATACCTGAACAGCTATGCGCAAACCGATACCGCTGCAAAATCCATGGATGAGGTCATCATCTATTCCGGGAAGTTTGCCGAGAAGAAAAAGAACATTGCGCAAAAAGTAGAAGTGATTTCGGCCCGCCAGATTGCCCGGACAAATGCGCAAAA
>DATKHJ010000353.1:0-4021 GCA_035510335.1 Flavisolibacter sp.
AAAGTGTCGTGGGTGGCTGTGAAGCAACAGTTTTTCAACTACAGCCTGGTAGCGAAAAACGGCTTCTCAGGCGGAAACATGATCTGGTCGTCGAACGAAGACAACAGCAACATTGTAGCGCAGGCAACTGCTAATTTGCACATTCCCGTGCAGGGCGAAAAGGCCACTGTTCCGCTTAGTCTTTACTACGGTCCGAACGACTACTCCACGCTGAACAAATACAACAACGACATGGAAGACATGGTGGACCTTGGCAGCGGCATTTTTGCCTTTGTGAAGTACATCAACCGCTTTGTTATTCTTCCGGCGTTTGACTTCTTTGACAAGTTTACCAACAACTACGGTATTGTTATTTTATTGCTTACCCTCTTCATTCGCCTGCTGATTTCGCCGCTGACTTACAGCAGTTATTTAAGCGGTGCAAAGATGAAAGCGTTGCGGCCGGAGATTGAGCAACTGAAAGCAAAATTTGGTACCGACCAGCAGGCCATGAGCGTGGAGCAGATGAAACTTTTCCGCGAAGCCGGCGTAAACCCGCTGGGCGGCTGTATCCCGGCGCTGTTGCAGATACCGATCTTCTTTGCGTTGTACAGTTTCTTTAACTCCAACGTAGCCCTGCGCGGACAAGGTTTCTTATGGGCGGATGATCTTTCGCAGTACGATTCTATTGTGAACCTTCCGTTCAACATTCCGCTGTATGGCGACCATGTGAGCCTGTTTACCATTACAGCGGTGGCCACCTCTTTCCTGATTTCGCTGTACAGCATGAGCATGACGCCTGACCAGAACAACCCAGTGCTGAAGTACATGCCGTACTTCTTCCCTGTTGTTCTTTTGTTTGTGTTTAACGGCCTGCCTTCCGGCTTAACATGGTATTACACCGTTTCAAACATTATTACGCTGGTGCTGCAGTTTGTGATTCAGAACTACATTATCAACCACGATAAAATTCTGGCGAAGATTGCAGAGAACCGCAAAAAGCCAAAAACAAAAAGCAAGTGGCAGGAGCGGATGGAACAGATGCAGGAGCAGCAAAAGCAAATGCAGCAACGAAAAAAATAATAGTATCCAAAGCAGAAATGTAATGAAGATTAGTTCTGCTTTTACCTCATAAAAAAAGACCCAATCAAAATGATTGGGTCTTTTTTTATGAGGTAACGGGAGTGTATAAAATATATTTCTCTTTAAAAAACTCTTCTTCAAAAATCTCGCTGATCTCCATCTTTTTCGGACGAAGGCCACTATCCTTGATTTCTTCCTTCAGATCGCCGCCTTTCAGGCAGATCAACCCTGATTTTAACTCGGTTACTCCTTTCTCACTTTTCACTTTGAACTTTGAATTCTTCATCAACGGTTTGCCCCAGCGCCACAAATCTTTTAGCGGCGCCACTGCCCTGCTGACTACAAAATCAAATTTGCGTCCTTTGATGTCTTCGGCACGGGTATGTTGCGTGGTTACGTTATCAAGACCAACAGCTTCTTTCACGGCTTCAATAATGGTGAGTTTTTTATTGATGCTGTCAACAAGATGAAATTTTACCTCCGGGAAAAAGATGGCCAGCGGCACACCTGGGAAGCCACCACCGGTGCCAATGTCCACAATCTCCGCACCAGCCGGAAGCTCGAACGCAGCGGCAATGCTTAACGAGTGCAGCACATGTTTTTCGTAAAGGCTATCAATGTCTTTGCGGGAGATGACGTTGATCTTTGCATTCCATTCTTTGTATAATTCTTCCAACGCCTGAAACTGCGCCAGTTGTTTTTCGGTAAAGCCGGAGAAATATTTTAACACGATGTCCATTGGGCAAAGATAGTTCTCCCCCTGTCCCCTAGAGGGGAGAAAACCCTCTGTCTCCCTAAAGGGAGGACCCAGGCCAATTCATTCCTATCTATTTCAATCTGTATAAAAGAAAAAGCTGGTCACACAAATAGCCAGCTTTTCTATTTCTATGAGCTCCGTTAGGAGCATAACCTTGGTAGAAAATCAAAATTCTTTGGCTTCCGGCTCCGAAGGAGTTGCACCTTTCAGTGAAATTTCAAGTGCGACTCCTACGGAGCCGAGGAAATGTTGTAATGATATTTTGCTACCGAGGTTTGCCTCCGATGGAGGCGAAAGACCTTTGGTTGCGTTAGAAGATTAGAATGCGTTAGAAAAGCAATGATGGTTTTAAAACCTTAGTGTCCTTCGTGCAAACCTTTGTGTTCTTTGTGCTCCAAAAAAAGCTCAATAGAGTTCCCAACCGTACAAGAGTGCGACGCAAGTAAAGCCCAATAGAAAAGAAAAAGCCGGTCCCACAAGAACCAGCTTTTACCTTTATCGTAATTGAATGAAGTAATGTCTCACAAACCTAAGTCTCCCCTTCAGGGGGACAGGGGGTTTCAGGTAACAGGGGGTTTAATTCCACGTCTTCCTCGGCTTTTTCCAAAGCGATTGCGCAAATAAAATGTAGTAGAAAAACTGCCAGAGGTCCCAGAAAATAAAAAGTGGGAAGAGGTCCTGCTCACCCAGCTTTTTCATGGCTTTGCTCCAGATAACGCCTAACACGAGGTAGCGAACAACGAGCGGTACAAGGGCAAAGCGCCAATCGAAAAACAACAGCGAAGCCACGAACAAAGGATAGAAAAAGAAAAAGCTGGCCGTGTACATTCCAAGCAAAATCTTGTGCGATGTTTTGTAAAATTTACCGGTGGAATAGTGACGGCCTTTTTGCCGCATCCAGTCACGCCAGGTTTGTTTAGGTGTTGATAAGGTGAAGGCATCGGGGTCCATTACAACAGTTGTATTGTGCCTGCTTGCCACTTTGTTGATGAAAAGGTCATCGTCGCCGCTGGGAATGTGATTGATGGAAGAAAAACCTTTGTTTCGAAAGAACAATCCTTTGCGGTAAGCCAGGTTTCGGCCCACGCCCATGTACGGTTTCCCGGCCAGCGCATAGCCTAAATATTGCAGGGCCGTGTGAAAGGTTTCGAAGCGAATGACCTTGTTTAAAAAACCGGGCATCTTCTTGTAAGCGCCGTAGCCCAATGCGACTTCTACCCCATTGGAAAAAGCATCCTGCATTTTATACAGCCAATGCTCACTGGCCGGCACGCAGTCGGCATCGGTCAGCAACATAATTTCATGCTTGGCTTCTTTAATACCAATTGACAAAGGGTATTTTTTCCCGGCAATGAGCTTTGCTTCCTGCGATAGCTCAATGACCTGCAGCTTTTTGAACGTTTTTTTTAGTTCTTCGAGAATGTATTTCGTGTCGTCCAGCGAGTTGTCGTTAACAACAATCACTTCATGCGTAGAGGGGTACTCCTGTACCAGCACACCGGGCAGGTTGCGGGCAAGGTTTTCATCTTCATCGCGGGCACAAATAATAACTGACACCGGGTGTTGCTGCGACTGCTGCCGGCCCGATGATTTGTAAAAGGCAACCCGCCGAAAGAAATAGAGGTAGTAAAAAATCTGCACACATGCAATTACCACAAATGCATAAAAAACAATAGCACCCCAGCTCATAAGCATAGCGGCGAAGATAAGGAATGGTGCGGCCTTGCCAAAGGCCTATCCTGCAGTGGCCGTCCCCGGAGAGAAGGGCAAACAAGGCACAAAAACAGGCTTAAGCGGTTGTATTCTTGTTTCAGTTATTTTTTCTCTGCGATCCGGTTTCACGCAACGGCGCAGCGACGCAACGAAATTCGTCTCGGCGGAATCTCCGTTTCTCTCGTTCTCTGCGATAAAAAAGATATCATGTAAAAGCAAGGTTAGTGGCTGGCGAAGCCCCTCCTTCGGAGGGATTTAAGGAGGCCAGGAGGCTGGCTATTTACTTCGGTGCCCGGCGGTACAGGTAATACGCCACAAACGTAAAAATCACATTAGGCACCCAGGCGGCCAGCAACGGCGGGAAATTACTCTTCACGGCAAACACCGTTGAAAAACGGTCGGACAGGATAAACACCGCCGCAATAACAATTCCAATGGCCAGGTGCAACCCGCTGCCACCCCTCGTTTTGCGGCCGGCAATGATGGCGC
>DATKHJ010000354.1:0-3022 GCA_035510335.1 Flavisolibacter sp.
CCCTCAACTGTTGCCGCCCATGCGTGTTCATTTGCTTGCGTTGGTTACGCTAACAATAATTTCGGGGGCAGTAAAAAGCCAACTTCCGCTGGAGAAAGAGCTAATCCGCAGGGCGGAAACAGCCAAAACCGAAGTGCAAAAGATTGCCGCCCTGGGCAGCCTGGCAGAGTTCTACACCATTTATCTCTACCACAAAAAAGCGGAAAACGTTCTGGAGCAACAATTGGCGCTTTCCGAAATTGCAAACGACAAAAGCCTGATCATTAAAACACTATTTAATAACGGGCTCGATCATGTATCGACTTCCTCCACAAAGGAGGCGTTTGACAAGGCCTTGGCGTTTATTGAAAAAGGATTGATGTATGCAAGGGAAACAGGCGACATTGAACTGGAAGTGCAGGCCTATCTAAAAAAGGCGGGGTTGTTGCGCAAAAGACACCAGGTAGATGAAGCATTACAGCAGGTAAATTTTGCAGCTACTATTTCCAATGGCGTACTCAGTGATTCCTTAAAAGCAGAACTGATGTTTGAGTCCGGCGACCTGTTTGCCGCCAAGCAGGATTACGTTGCTGCTTTCCGCATTTACAATACAGCGTTTGACCTGGCTTATAAAATTAAGAACGTGGCCCTGCAAT
This sequence comes from Flavisolibacter sp., assembly GCA_035510335.1. GTDB lineage: Bacteria > Bacteroidota > Bacteroidia > Chitinophagales > Chitinophagaceae > Flavisolibacter. The sequence continues at coordinate 636 of DATKHJ010000354.1, forward strand.
CGACCGCTTACCACAAGTTTGCCGCCATCTATCGCAGCCTCGATAACAATGAAATAGCCAAACAACGGTTGCTGGAAAGCGTTCAGTTAAACAAGAACGCAAAAAATACAGCAGGGCTGATGCTCGACTACTTCGACCTTTTTCGCCTGGAAGCCAAAATTGAATACCTGAACAAAGCCATTGCGCTGGCCGACTCGCTGCACTCCGTTAAAGACCAGCTGTTTGGCAAACGCCTGCATTTTATTTACCTGTACCAAAAAGAAAAATCCAGCGAAAAAGCCCTGCAGTACCTGCACAACAATCCCGATCTGCAGCTTTATTTTACCAACCAGGGCATACCTAATTATAATATCGGCTCTGTTTATCATTACAGCGGCAACTTCGACTCGGCAATTGTTTATTATGTGAAAGACGAAGCCGTTATTAGCAGCCGGTTTCCGCCAAACACCCAGCGCCTGTTTTTTGGAGAACTGGCAGAATGTTACAAAGAAACCGGGAAAACGGACCTGGCGATTTCCTATTTTGAAAAGTCATTAGCGCTGGGAAAAACCCTGGAGGGTATCAATCCCACCGACACACTAGCCTACTCTCTATCCTTGTTGTATGCCCAAAAAGCCAACTACCAAAAAGCCTATGCCTATTCTAATCTCTGGACCGATTACCAGAAAGCATCGAAATCGGCAGCGGAACAGCGGGAGGTAACGCTTTTGGAAATTGACCGCGAGGCCAAAAAGCGCACCACCGACCTGGCGGAGAAAGCAAAAGAAGAACAGCGCCGCCGCAACCTTCAGTACATTGGAATATCCATGGCGGTAGCATTCCTCTTTCTTGTGTTAATTGTTGTTGGCATGTTCCCTATTTCCAAGACCACCGTCAAAATGCTAAACTTCTTTTCCTTTATCTGCCTGTTCGAATTCATCATCCTGCTTATCGATAACTGGCTTCACCATATTACTCATGGGGAACTATTGAAAATATGGCTGGCAAAAATTTTCATCATCACCGCCTTAATGCCGCTCCATCATTGGCTGGAGCACCTGACCATCAAATTTCTCTCTTCAAACAAACTGGAAAGGTTACGGCAGCGAATATCCTTCCGCAGAATTTTTCATTCACCCGGCAAAGGCGTTAAAAAGATTGAATCAACCTTGGAGAGCAGTCCACTTTTGTAAATACGTCCACGCTTTCGGCGTGCAGTTTCCCCAAAAATTCTTAAGAAAATGGTAATCCGCCCCTTGCCCTGTAGCAAGCACAGGCGAAACAGCAAAGGCACGTCTTTTGTAAATCTCATCGGTATGAAGTTGAAACCCATTCTATTAGCGACCCTTTTAATTTGCGGGATCATAACAGGCTGCCAGGACTCCGGCTCTACCGGCAACAGCAAGGAAGAAAAGGAAGAAGCCAAAAAAAATGTCAGCAAGAGAGATTACAGCATTAGCAAAGAAAACTCGTACTCCGACCTGTTTTTCGACAGCACGGCCATGGAAAAATACATTGTAGACAAACAACTGCCCGACTCCCTGGCCCGCCGTCTGCGCAGCTTTTACAATACCCGCAACTACCAGTTTGCCTGGTTTTCATCTGACGGGTTAACCGAACAGGCACGTGCCTTCTGGAACCTGCACGATTATGTGACCACCTACGACGCCGACACATCGCTCCGCGATAAGGACCTTCAAAAAAGAATGGATGCCTTAACGGCGGAAGAAAAGCTTTCAGTAAGCGCCACGGCAAAAAATATTGAAACGGAACTAACGCTGACGCAGCATTTCATTCGCTACCTGCTCAACAACTACGAAAAAGGCTTTGTAAAGCGCAAGGAAATGGAGCGGTTCATTCCTTTCAAAAAGCGTGACCCGATGGAAGTCGCCGATTCGCTTTTAAACAAAAAGCACAAGGACAATAAATATTTTGAAGATGTTCACGAGCCTTACCGCAAGTTGAAGGAAGAACTGGCCCGTTATTATGCCGTTGCCAAAGCCGGCGGATGGCCGCAGATACCTGAAACAAAATCGTTGAAGATCGGGGCCTCCTCCCCTGCCGTTGCGCTGATTAAAAAACGCCTGCATCTCACAGGCGAAATGCCCGGCAGCGATACGTCCCAGGTGTTTACCGATACGCTGCAAAATGCCTTAAAGGTTTTTCAGCAGCGCTTTGGCTATACACCAACCGGCGAAGTGAACGCACAATTAATTAAAGACATGAACGTGCCGGTTCAAACCCGTGTGGAGCAAATACTGATGAACATGGACCGCATGCGCTGGATGCCAACGGAACCGTCGGGCCAGTTGATTGTGGTGAATATTCCCGAATTTATTCTGCATGTGTACGAAGGAGCGAAGAAAGCCTTTGACATGCGGGTAGTGGTGGGCAAAGAAGGTCAGAAC
>DATKHJ010000355.1:0-3920 GCA_035510335.1 Flavisolibacter sp.
TGACAGGGCAGCCACACGCTAACCAAAATCGGTTGCTGTTTTTCAAAAACATGCTGCTCGCTTTTTCGGTACTTGCTTGCTGTACTTCAGCGCAGGCGCAACGCCAGATGGAAGCGCTTGATCGTGGTGTGGTGGCGGTTCGCAATGCAGAAGGAAAGGTGTTTGTAAGCTGGCGCCTGCTGGGCACAGAACCGCAGGACATGGCGTTTAATGTTTATCGTGCAAATGGCGATTGGAAAGGCGGAAGCGATAAGGAAATTATACTGAATAAACAGCCCATTACAAAAACCACAAACTATATTGATGCCACTGCATCGCCGGGTGTTGTTTACGCATATTATGTCACTGTAGTTCAAAAAGAAAAGGAAGGAAAAGAAAGTAAGCATTTTACTTTACAGGCAGAGGCAAATCCTTTCTTCTCCATACCTCTTCAAACACCCGCCGGTTACAATGTAAACGACGGAAGCATTGGCGACCTGGATGGTGATGGCGAATACGAAATTGTGGTACACCAGGCAGGCATGGCAAGAGACAACAGTCACGCCGGCTTAACCGATGCGCCCATCTTCCAGGCGTATAAATTAGATGGCACTTTGCTGTGGACCATTAACCTTGGCAAGAACATTCGCGAAGGCGCACACTACACACAGTTTATGGTGTACGATCTGGATGGCGATGGCCGTGCAGAAGTAGCCATGAAAACCGCTGATGGTTCCGTTGATGGAAAAGGAAAAGTAATTGGTGATTCCACCAAAGACTGGCGCAATGAGCGGGGCTATATTTTATCCGGTCCCGAATACCTGACAGTGTTTGACGGCGCAACCGGCGCAGCGCTTGCTACTACGGAATACATTCCTGCACGACACGAAAACTTAGTCCCAACCACCAACGAATTAAAAGCCGTTTGGGGCGATGGGTACGGCAACCGCATGGATCGTTTCCTGGCCGGCATTGCTTACCTCGATGGCAAAACGCCAAGCCTTATTATGAGCCGTGGTTACTACACACGGTCGGTTATTGCCGCATGGGATTTTAAAGCCGGTAAACTGCAAAAGCGTTGGGTGTTTGATAGCCACGATCCGGCAGTGCCGGGGAACAGGGCTTATGCGGGACAGGGCAATCACAATCTTACGATTGCAGATGTAGATGGCGATGGCAAAGATGAAATTGTGTTTGGCGCCATGGTGCTTGATGATAATGGTGAAGGTTTGTATTCTACAGGTTTGGGTCATGGCGATGCGCAGCATGTAACGGATCTTGACCCTACCCGTCCCGGTCTTGAAGTGTTTGGCATACAGGAACGCTTTGACGATGCAGGCTCACACATGTTTGATGCACGAACCGGTGAAGTGTTGTGGAAGAAAGCATCGGTAAAAGCAGGCGAAGACGGCGAGGGGCCGGGAAGAGGATTGGCGCTTGACATTGATCCGCGTTACCCAGGAGCAGAATGCTGGTCGTTTGGCGCGGGCATCAGCGGGCTGTATGATGCAAAAGGAACTTTAATTACAAAGAAAACACCGCCTTCCTGCAACATGGGTATTTACTGGGATGGCGATGTATTGCGGGAGTTGCTGGATGGTACCCGCATTGGTAAATGGTTGTACCAAAAAGACAGTACGCTACGCCTGCTGGATGCGGCCAGCTACAATTGCGTTCGCAACAACGGCACAAAATCAAATCCTGTTTTATCGGCTGACATCTTGGGCGACTGGCGGGAAGAAGTGATTTATCGCACAACCGATAACAAAGAGCTGCGCATCTTCACCACGTCCATTCCCACCGACAAAAAGTTTTATACCTTGATGCACGATCCGCAGTACCGCTTAAGCATTGCCTGGCAGAACGTGGCGTACAACCAGCCACCGCACACGGGCTTTCATTTTGGCGAGGGCATGAAGCCGCCGCCAAGGCCAAACATTGTGTTGGTGCAACCGAAAAAGAAAACAGAAACAGCTAAAAAATAATTTCAGGAGTTAACACAGCAATTGATTGATTCTGTGGTGAAGAACCTGTGTTAGTCAAAGCTCTTTAAATGGATAGTCTGATTGCAAGTGTTATGACTAATGCCTTGTCATCCCGAGGCACGAGGGATCTGTAAACTGAACAATAAAGAATGGTTGTTCATCGCAACGCTGACGGCATTCTTTACCAAAGCAGAAACCACAGATGCTTCCTTCGTCAGCATGACAAGTGAGAGGCGTTATCGCTTGCATGCAGCATTCCAACACAATCAATAATTTCATACCGTAAAGCAGTGGTGCAGCGACAATTGCTGCACAGCTGCGGGAAACAAAAAGAATTATGAAAAGAAACCTGCTCTACTCACTTGTTGCGCTTTTTGTGCTAACGTCTTCCTTCGTCATCTTACAAAAAGAAAAACCAACTTTCTACATCATCGGCGACTCCACCGTTCGCAACGGAAACGGCACCGGGCAAAACCAGCAGTGGGGGTGGGGCAGTTTTATTGCCGACTATTTTGACACAACAAAATTTGCTATTCAAAACCACGCCATCGGCGGCCGAAGCAGCCGCACTTTTATCACCGAAGGCCGCTGGGAAAAGATCATGGCCGACCTGAAAAAAGGGGATTATGTGATTATGCAGTTTGGTCACAACGATGCCGGTCCGCTGGATGATACGGCAAGGGCCCGGGGCTCTATTCGCGGCATTGGCGAGGAGTCGAAAGAAATCTTCAACCCAAAAACACAAAAGCAGGAAACGGTGTACACCTACGGCTGGTACATGCGCAAATACATTCGGGAGGCAAAGAGCAAAGGCGCTGTTCCTATTGTTTGTTCACCCGTACCCCGCGAACAGTGGAAAGAAGGCAAGGTGGTTCGTTCGCCGGAAAGCTACAGCGGCTGGGCCGAGCAGGTAGCCAAAGCAGAAGGCGCCTTGTTCATTAACCTGAATGACATCATTGCCGCGAAGTATGAAGAGATGGGACCCGATGCGGTGAAAGCTTTCTTCCCCGTTGACCATACCCACACCAACAAAGAAGGCGCACAGCTCAATGCGCAAATCGTTATGAATGCGCTCAAAAACTTACAGTTGAAAGATCTCAATAAACACATGAAGTAACCACATGCAAAGAATTTTCTTCTTTCTCTTTTCCTTCTTTTCCTCGTTTAACCTCTTTGCCCAGAAAATAGATCGCCATGCGTTGGTTACCCGTCACAACGTTGTTGTCACCGGCGCTGATTCTTTGTCGGCACTTACGGTTGGCAACGGCAAGTTTGCCTTTACGGTAGATGTGACCGGCCTTCAATCGTTCCCGCTGAATTACCAGAAAGGCATTTCGTTGGGTACGCAATCCGAATGGGGCTGGCACAGCTTCGTAGATACGGTTGGTTACAAGCGGGAGGAAGCATTAAAGACCTACCGTGTCAATGGCCGCGACATTACCTACACCACGCAACACAACGATCCGCCGCGCAAGCAGGATGCGGCCAACTGGTTCCGGCAAAACCCACATCGTTTGCAATTGGGAAATGTGGGTTTCGAGATTGTAAAGAAAGATGGAAGCGTCGCCGTGTTGAATGATCTAAAAGATATTCGCCAGGAACTCAATCTCTGGACCGGTGAGATCGTTTCGCGTTTCACCGTAGAAGGCGAACTGGTTAACGTGTCAACCGTTTGCGATGCAAACATGGATGCCGTTGGGGTAAAGGTTACATCTCCTTTAATTGACCAGCAGCGGCTGCGGGTGAAAATTGTTTTTCCTTATCCCACCGGTGCGTGGACGGATGAAGGTGCAAACTATGCAAGCGCCGAAAAACATTTTTCTTCTGTTCAGCAACCGGCTAACGACTATGCCCTGATTAGTCACCGGCTGGATGCAACGGAATATTTTGTTGGGTTGAAGTGGAAAGGCAAAGCCACTGTTCGTGAACAGGCCCGCCACCAGTTTTGGTTAACGC
>DATKHJ010000356.1:0-13468 GCA_035510335.1 Flavisolibacter sp.
GAAACGCCTGCTTCAGAAAGCAGGCGTTTCTTTTTGTACAAAGCATTGTTTACTGTTTTGCCTTTAATTGATCTTTGGCTATAAACATACGTCCACCTTTTTCATTGATCCAATAGTACTTGCTTCCGTCATCTACATAAATTGCCTGCCCGGCAGGTCCAACCCATTGGTCCGATTTCTTGTCGGTTACTTTGGCCCTGCCCTTTGTGGCAAGTTCGGCTGTTTCGTTGCCAACTGTTTTGGCGCCTTTCTTTGTTCCTTTCCAGGCTTTTTTTGCACCCTTTTTTACGCCACTGGTAGCTTTGCCAACGGTACTCTTTTGCGGTTTGTCATCCTGCGCAGATGCCGGGTTGCCTGCTACCAGTAAACCGACGGCAAAAGCAAGAACGAATAGTTTTTTCATATAAGTTTTTTTAGTTGATGAAAACTTTGCGTGAGTGTAAACACGAAAACAATGCCAGCGGGAAAGAACCAGTCTCTTGTGTTGTGTAAACGACATGGCATAGATTTTTCCCCGCTTACAAAAACAACGTATGCATACCGAAAAAAATAGCCAGGAAGAATCAAACAAACGTGTTGATATTGGCAATGCTTCCAATGCCGGTCCGCACGATGAAAAATTTGAATCGGCTGCGAACGAAAACCAGTTATTAGGCAAAGAAGCTGAGAAGTACATGCGGCAGGTAACCAGTCCGGAAGAGGCGCCTGATGCAGAAGAAAGCCAGGAACTTGACGACGAAGCTGACGGTAACGAGAAATAGTATAACGCTAATTTTTAGCATTGGCTTTGGTAAAATTGGTTGCCGTAAAATGCGATTGTTTTCTTAACAGCAATTCGCAATCGTTTGCATAGATAAATATGCCGCTTTGCACAGCCTGAACACTGAATCTGTTTAGCTTTAGCTTTTCTCTTACCAAAGCCAATCTTTCACCATGAGCATTCTCAGTAAATTCAGTTTAGCAGGCAAAACAGCATTGGTTACCGGCAGCGATACGGGACTTGGACAGGCAATGGCGATTGCCCTTGCCGAAGCCGGCGCCGACGTGGTTGGCGCTTCGGTGGCCGAAGCCATCAAAGGTGGCGATACGGAAAAAGCCATTACGGCATTGGGACGAAAGTTTACGCCGTACATCGTTGATATTTCCGACCGCGATGCTTTGTATCGCTTCATTGCTGACGTGAAGGCGGCACACACCATCGATATTCTTATTAACAATGCTGGTATGATTCTTCGCAAACCGGTAGCTGAACATCCTGATGAGTGGTGGGACAAGGTGATTGCTGTTAATCAAACTGCGCAGTTTTTGCTGACCAGGGAATTTGGAAAAGAAATGGTGGAGCGTGGCTCCGGTAACATTGTTTTTACCTGTTCGCTGTTAAGCTTCCAGGGCGGAATTAATGTTCCCGGTTACACTGCCAGTAAATCGGCCGTGGCCGGATTGGTAAAAGCCTTCGCCAACGAATGGGCATCAAAAGGGGTTAATGTAAATGGCATTGCTCCCGGCTACATTGCCACCAACAATACACAGGCACTGCGGGAAGACCCGGTGCGCAGCAAAGCAATCCTGGAAAGAATTCCGGCCGGCAGATGGGGCGAACCCGAAGACCTTAAAGGGCCGGTTGTCTTCTTATCTTCGCCAGCCAGTTCTTATATGAACGGCCACGTTATGTTGGTTGACGGCGGCTGGATGGCGAGATAAAATCTTTGGTGGTGGGTGGTTTGTTGTTTGTGGTTGTTCAACTTCAATCATATGCTAGATATCAGGCAGCCCTAACGACAACCATTTTAAATGCATCACGATAATCACAAACCGCCAACTACAAAACACAAACCTTAATCGATGGAAGTACGTTTTCAAAATAGCCCGAAAGAAACTGCAGCAATGAACACTGAAGCGCTGCGGGAGAATTTTTTGATTCAGCAGCTAATGGTTGACGACCAGGTGAAACTGGTGTATTCACACTACGACCGTGTGATTGTTGGCGGCGCAAAGCCCGTGAACACAACGCTGCAGTTAGACACGCATCCGGAGCTTCGTGCGGAATATTTCCTGGAGCGAAGAGAACTGGGAATTATTAACGTTGGTGGAGAAGGCGTTGTAGAAGCAGATGGCGAAACCTTTACGCTAAATAAACTCGATTGTTTATACGCCGGTCAAGGTGTAAAAAGCGTTACGTTTCGCAGTACCAACGCAGCCAGTCCTGCCGTGTTTTACCTGCTTTCTTCACCAGCACATCAAACCTATCCAACCCGCAAGCTAACCAAAGAAGAAGCGCAGCCGTCTGGTATGGGCGACCTCACCACGGCCAACAAACGCACCATCTACAAATACATTCACGCCGAAGGCATTCAAAGTGCCCAGCTGGTAATGGGCTTAACGGTTTTGGAAGAAGGCAGTGTTTGGAACACCATGCCGGCGCATACACATACCCGTCGCATGGAAGCCTATTTTTATTTTGATGTGCGGGACGACCAGCGGGTGTTTCATTTTATGGGGCAGCCGCAGGAAACAAGGCACTTGCTGGTAGCCAATCACGAAGCCATTCTTTCGCCGCCCTGGTCTATTCACTCAGGTTGCGGCACCGCAGCTTACGGCTTCATCTGGGGCATGGCGGGAGAGAACTATACCTACACCGACATGGACCCGGCGCCACTAAAAGATCTTCGATAAAAGCCAATTTCCCTCCTTCGAAAAAGGAGGGATTTTTTTGTTACGAACTTCTCGTCGACCGCATTTTTGCGGGAAGGCAATACCAGTGCGGCTTCGCTACATGAAAGCTGCTAAAACCATGGTAAGTTTTAACCTTTTGCAGGGCCGCTTAACATATTTTTTTGCGTAGTATTCTGCAATCATTATACATTTGTGCCTCATCTGAACAGAACGTGAACATTACCTCGCATACCAAACATTTTGTTTTCCACAGTTTTCATAGCACCGCTATGTTACAGGTATGTTTTGACCTCTTCCGTTATCTGGCCCCGCGACGGTTCTGATAGGACGAGCCTTTCAACCACGGCCCCTATCAGTGAATGATTCCCCGGTTTTGATTCTTGGTACAGGATTGGTTACCCTTTCATTCCATTAATTCTTTTACAGCAGTGGACAATCATAATATTGTCATTCGTGTGGCAACACCCGATGACAAAGGCTACGCAACAACGATCACCGACGAAATGGAAGCTTCGGCAAAAGCAAGAGGAACCGGAATTGCCAAGCGTTCTCCTGAATATATCGCACAAAAAATGGACGAAGGCAAAGCTGTTATTGCATTGACCACCGAGGGTGAATGGGTAGGCTTTTGCTACATCGAAACCTGGGAAGGCGAGTATGTGGCCAACTCCGGCCTCATTGTATCGCCGCAGTTTCGCAAAAGCGGTGTGGCTAAATCCATCAAGCAGCGGGTGTTTCAACTGAGCCGTGAAAAATATCCCGAAGCAAAAATATTTGGGTTAACCACCGGCCTTGCCGTGATGAAGATCAATAGCGAGCTGGGTTACGAACCGGTAACCTATTCTGAATTAACACAGGACGAGAAGTTTTGGGCAGGTTGCAAAAGCTGCGTCAACTACGACATCCTGATGAGCAAAGAGCGCAAGAACTGCCTTTGCACAGCCATGCTGTACGATCCGAAAGACCATTACGAGCCGGCGGAAACAAAAGAGCATTTTGAAGAAAAAAGCAAAGTGTACGAACGCTTTTTAAAGATCAAGCAGTCGAAGTTTTTAAAGCGACTGAAAGGCATTGAAAAAGCCAAAGGCGATAACCGTACCGGCAACCGCAAGCTGAAAATGTTCTTTTTTAATTTACTTCACTAATTCAAGCCATAGCATAATCACATGAAAAAAATTGTATTGGGTTTCAGCGGTGGACTCGACACTTCGTTCTGCGTAAAATATTTAACGGAAGAACTGGGTTACGAAGTGCACAGCATTATTGTAAACACCGGCGGATTTACGAAAGAAGAACTGGAAGGCGTTAAAGACCATGCTTACCGGCTGGGTGTGAAGTCGCACACCACCATTGATGCCGTAAAAATTTACTACGAACGCATCATTAAATTTTTGGTGTATGGGAACGTACTGAAGAACAATACCTATCCATTAAGTGTAAGTGCTGAACGACTGATTCAGGCCCTGCACATTGCCGATCATGTAAAAGAAGTTGGCGCCGAAGCCGTTGCCCACGGCAGCACCGGTGCCGGTAACGACCAGGTTCGTTTCGACATGATCTTTCACATCATCATCCCAGGTATTCCCATTATTACTCCTGTTCGGGATTTGCGCCTGAGCCGCGAAAAAACAATTGAATACCTGCAGGAGCGTTCCGTGGAAATGAATTTCGACAAGGCGATGTACTCCATCAACAAGGGCCTTTGGGGTACCAGCGTTGGTGGACGGGAAACGCTCAACAGCAAAGGCCTTCTTCCGGAAGAAGCCTGGCCGACGCAGGTTACAAAAACAGGCTCGGAAGAAATTAAACTTCATTTTCAAAAAGGCGAATTGAAAGGTGTAGATGACCAGCATTTTCACCACCCTTCAGAAGCCATTCAATATTTGCAATCCATAGTTGGTCCTTACGGTATTGGCAGAGATATTCACGTTGGCGATACCATCATTGGCATCAAAGGCCGCGTAGGTTTTGAAGCGGCTGCGCCGATGGTCATCATCAAAGCACACCATGCGCTGGAAAAACATGTGCTCACCAAATGGCAATTGGCTTACAAAGACCAGCTTTCGCAATTCTACGGAACCTGGCTGCACGAAGGGCAGATTCTTGACCCGGTGATGCGTGACATTGAAGCCTTTCTGACCAGCACGCAGCAGCAGGTAACGGGTGATGTGTATGTAAAGCTGAATCCTTACCATTTCCAGGTCATCGGCATCGAGTCGCCATATGATTTGATGAACGCCAAATTTGGTAAATACGGTGAGATGAACACCGGCTGGGCCGGCGAAGACGTAAGAGGTTTCAGCAAGATTTTTGGTAACCAAACATCCATCTATTTTCAGGTAAAAGATGAAGCAGAAGGAAAAGTTTAATGTAGGCATCGTTGGCGGAGCAGGTTATACGGGTGGCGAACTGATTCGTTTGCTCATTCGCCACCCGCATGTAGCTGTTTCGTTTATTCATAGTCGCAGCAATGCTGGTAAGGCCGTGGCATCTATTCACCAGGATTTGCTTGGCGAAACCGATCTGCAGTTCACCGGCGAATTATCGAACGATATTGATGTTTTGTTTCTGTGCGTAGGCCACGGCGAAGCAAGAAAGTTTCTGGAGGCAAACAACATCAGTGAGTCGGTAAAGATCGTTGATCTTTCGCAAGACTTTCGGCTCAATCCGCAATCTGCAATCGATAACCGGCAATTCGTTTACGGCTTGCCGGAGCTAAACAAAGAAGCGATCCGCAACGCAGCAAACATTGCCAATCCCGGTTGCTTCGCCACATCTATACAATTAGGCTTGTTGCCACTGGCGAAAGCAGGTATTTTGGATGAAGTTTATACAACAGGAATTACCGGTTCAACCGGCGCCGGGCAAGGCTTGTCGCCTACTTCGCACTTTAGCTGGCGGGCCAACAACATCCAGGCCTATAAAACCTTAACGCACCAGCACCTGAAAGAAATTAACCAGTCGTTACTGCAAGTGGGGAGCAAACCGGCCGAGATCAATTTCGTGCCATGGCGTGGCGACTTTGCAAGAGGCATTTTTATTTCTTCTATGCTCTCCTGCGATCTGAATATTGAAGAACTCAACGATCTATACGAATCTTTTTATGCCGATGCTCCCTTCACACATGTTAGCCGGCAGGAAGTATTTTTAAAGCAGGTGGTCAACACCAACAAATGCGTTATTCATTTAGAAAAGGTGGGCTCGAAACTGGTCGTGCACAGCACCATTGATAATCTATTGAAAGGTGCTTCGGGCCAGGCGGTGCAGAATATGAATTTGGCGTTTGGTCTGGATGAATGTGCAGGGTTGAACCTGAAACCAATTGCATTTTAAAATGATCCGTTGCACATGCGGCGTTTCATTTGGTAAGAAATAAAGCAACAGTTTTTCAAATGAAAGCAACCATCATTGGCGGCGGCAACATTGGTATGGCACTGGCAGAAGGCCTGCTGCAGGCAAAGGTTTGCCAGCCGGAAGACATTATGATCACCCGCCGCTCCACAGCCGCGTTAGAGCCCCTGCAGCAAAGAGGGTTTCGCACAAGTACAGATAATACCGAAGCCATTGTTGGCGCCGATGCCATTTTTATTTGTGTGTTGCCGCAACAACTGGATGCTGCCCTGGCGCAATTAAAACCTTCCATCGATCTGCAAAAGCAATTGGTGGTTTCGGTGGTGACCGGTGCTCATACGCAGGTGTTTCAAACAAAGCTGGGAGAAGGTTTGCGCATTGTAAGAGCCATGCCCAATACCGCCATGAAAGTTGGCGCCAGCATGACTTGTCTTGCCGCTGTAAATGCAACCGACGAAGACCAGCAGATTGTGCAAAGCATTTTCGACACCATGGGCCAGTGCATCTGGATTGCTGAAGACATGATGAGTGCAGCAACTGCGCTTTGCGCATGCGGCATAGCTTTCTTTTTGCGAACCATTCGTGCTGCTTCGCAAGGTGGTGTGGAGATCGGCTTTCATGCGCATGATGCGTTGAAGATTGCAGCGCAAACGGCTTTCGGTGCCGCCAAATTATTAATCGCCAACGGCACACACCCCGAAGAAGAGATTGATAAAGTGACCTCACCCAAAGGCTGTACCATTGCGGGCTTAAATGAAATGGAGCACCAGGGTTTAAGTTCGGCATTCATTAAAGGCATTCGTACATCGTCGGTGATGGCGGGAAATTTATACAAACAATCATGAACCTATTTGACGTATATCCCATTAACAACATCAACATTGTAAAGGCAGAAGGAACGTCTGTCTGGGATGAGAAAGGTGTTGAATATTTAGATCTGTATGGCGGGCATGCCGTCATTTCCATCGGCCATACAAATCCGCATTGGGTAAAGCGAATTGAAGAACAGCTGAATAAAATTGCGTTTTATTCCAACTCCGTTGAGATTCCCATTCAACAGGAACTGGCGCAAACGCTCGGTCGTGTTTCGGGGAAAGAAGACTACCAGTTATTCCTGTGCAACAGCGGCGCTGAAGCCAACGAAAACGCCTTGAAGCTGGCTAGCTTTCACACCGGCAGAAAGAAAATTGTTGCGTTTAAAAAAGCCTTCCATGGCAGAACATCGCTTGCTGTTGCAGCAACTGATAACAAAGCCATTGTGGCGCCGGTTAACGAAACCGACAATATTGTTTTTCTACCCTTCAACGATGAACAGGCATTGAAAGATTGCTTTGCTAAGCAAGGCGGCGAGATTGCTGCTGTGATCATTGAAAGCATCCAGGGTGTTGGTGGCATTACCGTGGCTGATGATGCCTTTTTGCAATTGATCAGAAGCCTTTGTAAGGAAAACGGCGCTCTTTTCATTGCCGATGAAGTACAGTGTGGTTACGGCCGTACCGGCCATTTCTTTGCCGCTGATGGTGCCGGTGTAAATGCCGATATCTATAGCATGGCCAAAGGCATGGGCAACGGTTTCCCGATTGGCGGCATTCTGATTGCGCCGCACATTAAACCAAAGCATGGCATGCTGGGGACAACCTTCGGTGGCAACCATCTTGCCTGCGCCGCTGCACTTGGTGTGCTGGAAGTAATGGAGAAAGAGGCGTTGCTGGCACAGGCAAAGGAAAACGGTGCTTACCTGCTAAACGAATTAAAAAGAATCGAAGAAATAAAAAATGTTCGCGGCAAAGGATTGATGATTGGTTTTGATGTGCCGGAAGAACGAAAAGACCTGCGCAAAAACCTTTTGCAGAAACATCACATCTTTACCGGCGAAGCAAAGCCGAATGTCATTCGCTTGCTGCCAGCGCTGAACATTTCAAAACAAACAATCGATACATTTCTGTCGGCATTAAAAGCAGAAATAAAAAGTTTGAAAGAAGCCGGTGCTGCATCAGCAGTGGCGCAATAGCGAATAGAACGTACAAGAGTGCTCTGCAACGGAAGTTGACGGTAGCACAATCGTTTGTAACCAAAGAATAAAAATTTAGAGTTGAAGCAATTCATTTCCGTTCACGATGTAACCGACATCAATGCTCTCGTTAAAAAAGCATTGGACTATAAATCCGCCCCGTTCAAACACAAATCACTTGGCGCTAACAAGCGCATTGGTTGCCTGTTTCTCAACCCAAGCATGCGTACCCGTTTAAGTACACAAATTGCTGCGCAAAACCTGGGCATGGAAGCCATTGTTTTCAACGTTGGATCGGAAGGCTGGGCGCTGGAGTTTGAAGACGGCGCTATCATGAACGGAACTACCGTAGAACATGTAAAAGATGCGGCGCCTATTATGGGACAGTATTTTGATGTGTTGGCCATCCGCACTTTCCCTTCGCTAAAGAACAGGGAAGAAGATTACAGCGAACAATACATTAAACAGTTTATCAAATATGCAGGCATTCCCATTGTCAGCCTGGAGAGTGCAACACTTCATCCGCTGCAAAGCCTGACGGATGTGATCACCATCCAGGAAACCTGGAGCCAGATCAACACCAAATCCCAAACACCAAACGCCAAACCCAAAATTGTTCTCACCTGGGCGCCGCATGTAAAACCATTACCGCAATGTGTTGCCAACAGTTTTTCGCAATGGATAACGGCCTGGGGCGAAGCAGATTTTGTCATCACGCATCCCGAAGGTTATGCGTTGGACGAGCAGTTTACCAAAGGCGCAGCCATTACACATAACCAGGACGAAGCGCTGAAGGGTGCAGATTACATTTATGTAAAAAACTGGAGTTCGTACGAGGAGTATGGAAAGATTTTATCGCAGGACCAAAGCTGGATGCTCACGGCAGAAAAGCTGAAGCAGACGAATAGCGCCAAAGTCATGCACTGTCTGCCGGTGCGCAGGAATGTAGAACTGAGCGATGAAATTTTAGATGGGCCGAATAGCATTATCACACAGGAAGCCTCTAACCGGGTTTGGGCAGCACAGGCGGTGCTATCAGAAATTTTAAATGGATAAATTATTCATCATAAAAATCGGCGGGAACATTATCGACAATGAAGCAAAACTGGCTTCGTTTCTGCAAACTTTTGCCGCTGTAAAAGAGAAAAAGATACTCGTTCACGGTGGCGGAAAGCTGGCAACAAAGCTGGCCGAACAAACCGGTGTGCAGCAGCAAATGGTGCAAGGTCGCCGCATAACAGACGCAGAAACGCTGAAGATTGTTACGATGGTGTACGCTGGCCTCATTAATAAAACGGTGGTTGCGCAACTGCAAGCTTCGGGTTGCAATGCCGTTGGTTTGAGCGGCGCAGATGGTAACGCAATGAAAGCGCATAAGCGCATTGTAAAGGATATTGACTACGGCTTTGCTGGTGATGTCGATGCGGTGAACAGTGAATTTCTTCATCGCCTGTTGCAGGAGAATGCTACGCCGGTACTGGCGCCTATTACCCACGACGGCAAAGGGCAATTGCTGAATACAAATGCCGATACCATTGCACAGGAAACCGCTAAAGCCATGAGTGCTTTGTATGACGTGCAATTGATTTATTCATTTGAAAAAGCCGGCGTGTTGCTGGATGCGGCAGACGAAAGCTCCGTGATCAGCAGCATCAATCCGCAACGCTTTGCCGAACTCAAACAACAGAACCTAGTGTTTGCCGGCATGATTCCGAAATTGGACAATGCCTTTGCGGCGTTGAACCACGGCGTAAAAAAAGTGATCATTGGCAAAGCCGAAAACCTGCCGGCCCTGATCAGCGGCACAGCCGGAACAAGTATTGTAAATGAGTGACCACATTGACATACTGTATGCAGATGCCATTGACGTACTTTCTGCGTTGATCAGCATTCCTTCTTTCAGCCGGGAAGAAGAAGGAACAGCAGCTTGCCTTTACAACTTTCTTCTTCAAAAAGGGGTAGATGCAAAACGCACTGGAAACAATGTTTATGCCATCAACAAGCATTTCAACCCGGCTAAGCCAAGCATCCTGCTCAACTCACATCACGATACGGTAAAGCCGAATGCAGGCTATACAAAAGATCCGTTTGCGCCGCAGGTGGAGGATGGAAAGCTTTACGGTCTTGGCAGCAACGATGCAGGTGGCTGCCTGGTTTCGCTGATGATGACCTTCCTGCATTATTACAACGACGAAAATCTTGCTTACAACCTAGTGTTTGCTGCTACGGCAGAAGAAGAGATTTCCGGAACCAACGGCATTCAGCTTGCGCTGAAAGAATTACCGCAAATCGATTTTGCGCTGGTAGGCGAACCAACTTTGCTTCAAATGGCTGTTGCCGAACGTGGGCTGATGGTGGTTGACTGCAAAGCCGTTGGCGTTGCAGGACATGCGGCAAGAGAAGAAGGCGTGAATGCCATTTACAAAGCCATGATGGACATAGAGTGGCTTTGTTGCCACCAGTTTGAACGGGTTTCTGAATTACTGGGGCCGGTGAAAATGTCTATTACCTCCATTGAAACGGCTAACAAGGCGCACAACGTTGTTCCGGCCGATTGCCGCTTTGTTGTGGATGTACGGGTGAATGAATTGTATTCGCTGGAAGAAGTGCTGGCCATCATTCGTGAAAATGTTCAGTGCGAGACAACGCCACGCAGCTTGCGGTTAAAATCTTCTTCCATTTCATTGGATCACCCTATTGTAAAAGCGGGCAGCAGTCTTGGTAAAACCTACTACGGTTCGCCTACCACTTCCGATAAAGCACTCATGCCTTACCCGGCGCTGAAAATTGGTCCCGGCGATTCGGCGAGAAGCCACACGGCCGATGAATTTATTTTTCTTCATGAAATAAAAGAAGGCATTGAACTTTACATCCAACTCCTGAAGCAGGTGTTGCTTTAATTCGTGCCATTCGTTCTAAAATTGGTGTTATAATGAAACTCTGGCAAAAAGAAAATACATCCACTTCTCAACTGATTGAAAAATTTACCGTTGGCCGCGACAAGGAATTTGACCTGCTGCTGGCGAAATATGATGTGCAGGGTTCCATTGCGCATGTAACCATGTTGGGCAAGGTAGGCTTGATGACGAAAGAAGAAGCGGAATCTGCTGTTGATGCATTAAAGGAAATCGCAACCGAAATTGACGATTCTCGATTCACCATTGACGAGAACGTAGAGGATGTGCATTCGCAGGTAGAATTGATGCTCACGCAACGCATTGGCGATATTGGAAAGAAGATACACAGCGGCCGAAGCCGCAACGACCAGGTGGCGGTTGATATCAAACTTTACCTGAAAGCGGAAGTGCTTCGGTTGAAAGAAGAAGTGGCGGAAACCTTTGACCTGCTCATCTCGCAAAGCGAAAAGTTTAAAGATGTATTGCTGCCGGGTTATACGCATCTGCAAATTGCCATGCCTTCATCGTTCGGTTTGTGGTTTGGCGCTTACGCAGAAAGCCTGGTAGATGATGCGGAACTTTTGCTGGCCGCTTATCGTGTAACCAACAAAAACCCGTTGGGTAGCGGCGCCGGTTATGGTTCTTCTTTCCCCCTGAACAGAACCCGTACAACGGAGTTGCTTAACTTTGCTTCCCTTAATTACAATTCTGTTTATGCGCAAATGACACGCGGCAAAACAGAAAAGATTGTGGCCATGGCGCTCAGCAGCATTGCGGCAACCATTGGCAAACTTGCCATGGATTGCTGCCTGTACATGAACCAGAACTTTGGCTTCATAACGTTTCCTTCAGAGCTTACTACGGGCAGTAGCATTATGCCGCACAAAAAAAATCCGGATGTGTTTGAGCTCATCCGCGCAAAATGTAACCGCATTCAATCCACGCCAAACGAGCTTACGCTATTGCTAAACAACCTGCCGTCTGGTTATCATCGTGATCTGCAACTGACAAAAGAAATCCTGTTCCCGGCGCTGGAAGAGTTAAAGGCCTGCCTGCAGCTTTGTCGGCTGATGCTGTCGAACATCCAGGTAAAGAACAATATTCTGGAAGATGAAAAATACAAGTACCTATTTACGGTAGAAGCGGTGAATGAACTGGTGAACAAGGGCATTCCGTTCCGCGAAGCGTATAAGCAGGTAGGAGAGCAGGTGGAGAAAGGACAGTTCCAGTTCGATCACAAAAAGCCGTTGGCGCATACCCACGAAGGCAGCATTAACAATCTTTGCAACGACGGAATCAAGACCTTAATGAACAGTGTGCTTGATCAGTTTAAATAAAAAAAGTCCGCTGTAGAAACAGCGGACGATCTAACGATTGCTTGCTATATGAATAAAAATTTTGGTCGCTTTAATCTGTGTTATTTGGTGCGTCAAATAATCTGAGTCAAAAGTAGCCGCTGCCTGAAGCAAGACCTAACTAAATTCTTTCTCTATTTACAATCGGTAAACCTTTTCCTCTCGCTGAAACCTTTGCCTGGTAAGGCTTTTGGGCAAAATAAAATACGAAGACCAACTTTTATCTGCATAGCGAAATTTTCTGTTACTGCATTTTTTTAGCACTGCCATTTGTGATAGCACGGTGAACTGCGGTAAATGGTTCTACTTAAAAAGGGATTGGCTAGAAGGAAAACGTGAGTTGCGGCTGCTGCACAAATGCATCAAAATTGTTTGGCTGCAGTTTGCTAAGCGCTGCAACGGTGTGCACTTCCGATTCGTTCTTTCTCGACGTAACAATCACTTTCACGCCACCTGCATGGGGTGCAAACAGGTCTTCTACCAGTTGCGGGCAATTGTTGTTGTAGGAGAGATGCGAAAGAAATAGATGGGTCAATGAAGGGGAACGGTGCTTCTGAAAGAGCTCCAGCGCCTGTTTGTTGGAAATATGCCCGTAACCATTGCGAATGCGATTCTTTAGCACAAAAGGATAGCGGCCTTTTTCCAGCATCTGTTCATCGTAATTCGATTCGAGAAAAACAGCGTGGCACTGGCTAAAATGGTGAACCACGTTGTTGCAGGCACGGCCAATGTCGGTAATCACGCCAATCTTTACCTGGTTGCAGCTAATGGTAAAGCTGTACGGGTCGGCAGCATCGTGCAGTTTACGGAAGGGCTGAATGCACAAATCGCCAATGATAATTTCTTCGTCCGCTGCAAAGTGGTTCAGTAACGATTTGTCGAACCACAAACGGCTTCCCTTTAGCGTACCGGTGCTGATGAAGATCGGAAGTTGGTGTTTTTTTGCCAGCACCGGCAGGCCGGAAATATGATCGGTGTGCTCATGCGAAACAAAAACGGCTTTTACTTTTTGAAGCGAGAGCCCCGCCCGTTTCATGCGCAGTTCAATCTCCTTGCACGACACGCCGGCATCCACCAGGATGGCTTCGTTTTCGTTCCCCACATAATAACAATTTCCATTACTTCCGGAGGCAATGGAACAAACTTCAACCGGCATACGGCAAAGAAATTTCATTTTGGCC